>JAZNEY010000059.1:0-15245 GCA_045588795.1 Clostridia bacterium
TGTTGAAGTCAATGTTGTACTTATCGGTTGCCCATTTTTCCTCTTTATCATATGGTGATTCTGATTCACCTGTTGCAGGATGGTTGACAACGCCTTCACTCTTTGCAGTTGCGAAGTAAACACTGTTCTTTGCTTCATTTACATAGTTATAGTAACCTGAACCAGCAGCAGCTTGAACATTTGAGTTAAACCAGTTCTTTGTACCGCCCTCAGCTTCACCATAGTATGTTGTATCCCCAGTTTTTCCATCATTATATCCATTTAAACCTCTGGCATATAATAAATATCCATGGTCCATATGAACTCTGTCAATAAAATCTTCGCCAGCATCTGTGTTTGTGTGGTGATAAACAGAAGCTACTTGGTTAGTTTGATTGGCAACTGTGTGACCAGAAAATTGAGAATAAACAGCAAATTCGCCGTAAACATCAGCATCAACCGAAATGATCTTAACATCAATATCGTTCTTTACAGTAATTTGGAATGTCTGCGAAGAAGATGCCCAAACGCCAACGCCCATAACTGCAATTGCTGCACACATAGATACAATAGTTGCAATTAATTTGCTTTTTAGTTTCATTTGTTTTTCTCCTTAAATTATTTTTTGTTTATGTAACTCTTTTAAAATTCTGCCTCACTCCCCAAAATCCTTTTGAAAAATCAAAAACTTTCGCCCGAATCCAATTTTTCATTTGTCTTTTGCTTCATTAGGCTTTATCCCAAAAGTAATTACCAATTACTTAGTACTCCCTGCACCTGTAAAGGAAAATGTAAATGTCCAAGTACAGCGAGTTGCAAGTCCCCTTGATTCATAATCTTGATATTGAACCCCAAGACTTGCCCGAATCCAAAGTATTCGGTTTGTTTGATTTACCACTAATGTTCCCCCAATGTCATTCGCTGATTCCCACTGTTCAAGTGTTGGCTCAGCTTCTTGGAAACAATATTGATAATCTTGAAAGTATACGGTAGATGTTGTTTGTGCATCCTCTAAATTTACCCACACTTCTGTGTCTGCCAACTCATCAAGTTCAAACACAAAAATGTATTCAATAAATTTGTCCGG
The DNA here is from genome assembly GCA_045588795.1 of Clostridia bacterium. GTDB lineage: Bacteria > Bacillota > Clostridia > Christensenellales > UBA1242 > UMGS1908. The sequence goes on from JAZNEY010000059.1 coordinate 1,067, forward strand.
AGTGCCAAAAGAAACATTCTGCAATATATCCCTCAGCCCACTTTCATTAGCAACTTCACCATCTTTATACAAAAGCAATGGTTTCATTTCGCCGTTCTTCATATCGTAAACATCATGAGTTCCAGCACCAAACCTGTAACCATATAGACAGCCCTTTATGTCTGCCATAACCAAGGTTTCGTTGTTTTGAAAGGTTACACCTGACATTAAAATTGCAACAATTCCCGCTGTCATAACGCTTATGCAAGCAACCATTGAAAGTATTGAAACAACAATTTTTGTCTGCAATCCCATAACTCTTAGCGACTCCTTTAGTAATTGCAATTTCGTGGTTTTAATACATCTTGGTGTTATGAAACCATAATAATTTGCATTAATATAATCAAGTGTATGTCTGTATTATACCAAACTGAAAATTCAACTCCAAATGATTATAGGCAAATTTGAAAATTTTTTTAAAATTTTTCTTCATTATATAATGCGAGCAATCTGTCAAAGCAAAAAAATCAACACGAATTGTTTATGCTGTCATACAATTCAGACAAGGAAACTATCTCTATTCCGCTTTCTTCAATTGTTTTAAGCGAGTCTTTTAATGCTCTAGCGGTCTCTGCCCTGCCAACAGCCCCAATATGACCAATTACAACACAATTCCCTTTTTCTTTGCATATCTTAATGGCCTCGTTTATTCTGCCTATTGCAGTATTATAGCTTGCTGAGCCAATTTCAAGAAACACATCTCTTTCAAGAAATTTGCAATCTATGTTTTTTGCAACCTCGCTACACACACTCCCCTCAATTGTTCTGCTGTCAAGAAAGACAATATCTCTTTCTTTTGCAACTTTCATAATTTCTGTCATTAATTCTTTATTTTGCGAAAGTGCAGTGCCCATATGTATATTCATTCCTTTTGCATAAGGAATCATATTTAATGCTTGCATTGTTTTGTTGTACGCTTCTTCTTTTGAATCTATGTTCTTTATGTAAAGCGGACCATACCAAGATTCGGGTAAATTGCCATACGCTTCCATCGGCATATGCAAAATCACTTCGTGACCAAGTGCGTGAGCTTTTTCAGCATCTTCTGTCGTGAATTCAAGTGCTGGCATTACCGCACAAGTCAAGGTGCAATCAAGAGCAAGCATTTCAGAAACTCCCACTCTGTCATATCCGAAGTCATCTATGACTATTGCCATTCGAGGCTTGGTTTGAGTTCCTGTTTGCGTTTCCGCCCCACAAACACATTCACGCGGAGGCCCAATCCCTGTAACTCCCGCCAAAACAAATGCCATTATGATAAAGATTAATGAGTTAATTATTTCATACAATTTTCTTATGTCTTTTTTCATACTCCTATTATGCGACACGAAAACACAATTATTCACTTTTTTTTAACAAATTATTTATCGAATTGGTTTGACAATCGCATATTAATTTTGGTATAGTGATTTTGAGGTATTATTTATGAAGAAATTTTTTACAAGCCCTATCCCGTACATTATCTGCGCGATAGTTATGTTTTTCTGCGGAATTATAACAATTACAGATAAAAAACAAGTCTCTGCTATTAACTATATTGCAGATTATCACCCTAAGTTTGCGAAAGCAGACACTATGAGTATCCCAATAAATCCTGCCGGAATGAAAAATATTTTGGCAGACCACACAGTTTATGGCAAAAGCGACTCTCGTGATGATGACTTAATTTTGACATTCCTTGGTGATGAAAATTTAAACATTACTCTTAACTATACAATCATTGGAAATGACATGAAAATATTTGAAGAGTTTGAAAGTGCTTTCAAAGAAAAATACACTTCTCAAACCGCCGTCGGCAAATTAGTTTGTATTAAACTTACACCTCTTGACGACAACGCTTCAATTAGGGTAAACACTGGAATTTCTTGCAATTTTAGTATATTCTTTCCTACACATCTCTTAGTAAAAGAACATTACATTGTCACAGCAGACTCTCCAAATGTTTTCAAGGCAAGGTCTTCTGAAAAAGACTATACAATGAATGAAAATTATATTACATTTAACAGTTTTGTTTTCTATGATGAAAACTATATTGCGTTGATTTATAACAACGCTTACAGATTTATATGGATTGCTGTTTCAGTCTTTGTTGTAATATTCGCTCTTGCAATATTCTTTAAAATAAGAAGTTTACATAAAGAGGACCCTGAATACTACGCACAAAGGAAAAGAGAAAAACAACAGCAAAAATATTACAAACAGCAAGCCAAAAACAAACAACAATACCAGAATCAAAAAGGAAACAATAAAAAACCGCCAAACAACAAGTCTGGCGTAAATAAACAACAATCTGCTTATCAAAACAGTTTGAATAAAAAACGAAACAAATAATAAAAGCCTGCGACATTTCTGTCGTAGGCTTTTCATTTTTTCAATTAATCTTTAATAATTTGAACACCAAACTCAATGGCCTTATCAAACATTCTTTCACATTCTGCCTTTCCAGCCTCTGGTGAATCTGATGCGTGAATTACATTTCTTGTAATCTCGCCAATTCCAAAGTCGTGACGAATTGTTCCCTCTGCTGGATCCTTGGTCGAACCAACAATTGTTCTGATTCTGCCAATTAAACCCTCTTCTCCCTCTACTTGGTAACCAATAACTTCACCACTCTTCATATAGTTTACAAGTTCAGCATAAAAGCCCTTGCCAATATGCTCTGCATAGTGTGCAGACAAAATGTTGTCGTTTAATAACATTTTTTGCCTTTTTGTGATTGTTCCAACTGTTTCAAGTCTTTTAACAATCTCATTTTCGTGCTGTAAAAATCCTGGTTTTATCATTACATATGATATTTCTTTCATTCGTTTTCTCCTTACTAAAATACTTGTGATTATTATACTATATTCTCTATATCTTTGGCAAGCAATTATTCTATGGTTTCTAAGTAACCAACAACTTTAATTCTCAATCCACTTTCTTGGTCTAGTAAAATTTCAGCAATTAAAAGTTTAGTTTCTTTTAGATATCCAAAGTTTGCTTGTTTATTGGATATGCTAAAATTTACATCATTAAAGGTAAGTGTCAAATTCATTCCAATATTTTTGACATTTACAACACAATTCGCATATTCAATACTTGTAAATTTTCCAAAATTTGTAATTTTGTATGGTTTTAAACTTTCCCTTGCTCTTTTATCTGTCCCGCCCGTTAGTCCAAACCTTATGTACTCAATTGAAAGACTTGAAAGCACTGATAAATCTTTATTGTTTGATTCAATAAACAAGTCAACTGATTTCAATCCGAATAAAATTGACTGCTCTTGATAGATTGGAACATCCGCTTTATTGTTTGTTTCTTCTACTGAATTTGTTTCTTCTTCAATTTCAGCAACAGGTAAAAGAGTACACAAACTCAAATTTTCGTTGTTTGTATTTTCTATTCTCCCGCACCCCACTAAGCAAATAATCACAAGCAAAAGTGCGATAATATTTAAAATTTTCTTCATTCGTAAAATCTCTGTTATTTAAGCACCGACTTCAATGCATTTCCTGTGTAACTTTTTGTAATCTTTGTAATTTCCTCTGGCGTTCCACAAGCAATCAATGTTCCGCCCTTTTCTCCACCCTCTGGACCAAGGTCTATTATGTGATCTGCGGTCTTTATGACATCAAGGTTGTGCTCAATCAAAAGTATAGTATTGCCAGTTGAGACAAGCCTGTTTAAAATATCAAGTAGTTTTTGAACATCTGCTGTATGCAAACCTGTTGTTGGCTCATCAAGGATATAGATTGTCTTACCAGTTGGTCGTTTAGATAGCTCGGTTGCAAGTTTAACTCTTTGTGCCTCTCCGCCACTTAAAGTCGTTGCTGGTTGACCAAGTTTTATATACCCAAGCCCAACATCATACAATGCTTGTACCTTGTTTTTAATGGCTGGCAAGTTTTCAAAGAACTTTAATGCCTCTTCAATGGTCATTTCAAGTACATCATTAATATTTTTTCCCTTGTATGTTACTTCTAGTGTTTCTCTATTGTATCTTTTCCCGTTACAATCTTCACAGGTTACATATACATCTGGTAAAAAGTGCATTTCAATTTTTAATAAACCATCTCCACCGCAAGCCTCACATCTGCCACCTTTTACATTAAAACTAAATCTGCCAGCATCATAGCCTTTCGCCCTCGCTTCTGGCGTTGATGCAAAAAGTTCCCTTATTGCAGTAAATACTCCTGTATATGTCGCTGGGTTACTTCTTGGAGTTCTTCCTATTGGGCTTTGATCAATTACTATTGCTTTGTCTAGTTGCTCTATGCCAATAATATCCTCATATTCCCCCTCTTTCATATGGCTGTTTGAGTTCAATCTATTCATTAGTGCTGGGTGCAAAATCTCGTTAATTAAACTACTCTTTCCACTTCCGCTAACACCTGTTACCGCTGTTATTACGCCAAGAGGAATGGTTACATCAATATTTTTTAGATTGTTCTGCTTACAACCTAAAAGTAATAATTCGCCAGTCTTTTGTCTCCTGCTATTTGGAATTTCAATTACCTTTCTTCCGGATAAGTACGCACCTGTTTCGCTTATTTTGTTATTTGCAACCTCTTTTGGTGTTCCGCACGCAACAACCTGTCCGCCAAGGACACCCGCCTTTGGTCCAATATCAATAATATAGTCTGCCGACATCATTGTTTCTTCGTCGTGCTCGACAACTAAAACTGTGTTCCCTAAATCTCTTAAATGTTTCAAGGTTGAAATTAATTTTTTTGTGTCTCTCGGGTGCAATCCTATACTTGGCTCATCTAAAATATATGTTACACCTACAAGTCCGCTTCCAATCTGTGTCGCAAGCCTTATTCTTTGAGCCTCGCCACCACTTAATGTTCCACTTGCCCTGTTCAGCGATAAATATTCAAGGCCAACATCAATTAAAAACTGCAATCTTGCTTGTATTTCCTTTACAATCATTGAACTGATTTGTCTTTCTTTGTTTGTAAGTTCTAATCCTTTTATCCAGTTGATTGTTGCACCCACAGGCATCTCACACACTTCAAAAATGTTTTTGCCGTTTATCTTAACAGATAATGCACTTTCATTCAACCTTTTCCCGTGACACTTTGGACAAGTTGATTCTATCATCATCTTTTCAATTTCAGTCTTTATAAACTCACTTGAAGTTTCTTTATATCTTCTAAGTAAGTTTGGAATTATACCCTCAAACTTCCCAATGTATTCACCTTTATAATTTGCTGTGCTATATACTAGGTCAAGTTTTTCATCTGTTCCGTATAAAATTATGTTTAAAATTTCCGGCGGAAGTTCATTGATTGGTGTATCAAGTGAGAAGTTAAACCTTTTGGCAAGTCCTTTATAGTACATTCCTGCCATTCCCATATCCCCCCAACCGTTAGCCTTTATTCCCCCCTCTGAAATTGATAGGTTTCTGTTAACAATAAGCCTGTTTTCATCAATTATAGACTGCATACCAAGCCCAGTACATTTATCACACGCACCATATGGAGCATTAAAACTGAAAAGTCTTGAATTTAGTTCGCCAAGAGAAAACCCACAGTCTGGGCAACTATTGAGTGAAGAATACTCAACTTGTTTATCCTCAAATTTGGCAACAACTAATCCACCTGATAGTTTTAGTGCTGTTTCAATAGCCTCTGTAAGTCTGCTTGTTATTCCATCTCTTAAAATAAGCCTGTCAACTACGACACTTATTGTATGTTTTTTGTTCTTTTCAAGAGGAATTTCTTCGCCAAGTTCGTACTCTATGCCATCAACGATAACCCTTACAAATCCTGCTTTTTTATAGCTTTCAATAAGTTTAATATACTCACCTTTTCTGCCCCTTACAGTTGGCGCTAGGACCCAGAGCTTTGAGCCTTGCTCGAAAGATAAAATTTTGTCAACTATCTGCTCTGCGGTTAGGCTTTTTATCTCTTTTTTACAATGCGGACAAAACACACGGCCAATAGACCCATAAAGAAGTCTGAAATAGTCATAAATTTCTGTTACCGTTCCAACCGTTGACCTTGGATTTTTAGAGGTCGTTTTTTGGTCAATTGCAATCGCTGGGGATAAGCCCTCAATCGTGTCAACATCTGGTTTTTGCATCATTCCAAGAAATTGGCGAGCATAACTAGATAAACTCTCCATATATCTTCTCTGACCCTCAGCAAAAATCGTATCAAATGCAAGAGATGACTTACCAGAACCCGATAATCCTGTTAAAACAACCAACTTATTTCTCGGAATATCTACATTTATATTCTTTAAGTTGTTTTCTCTCGCTCCCCTTACCTTTATAAAGTTTTCTTCCATTTTCCTTTACCTTTATTTTAAAATTGTTTCCAATTCTTTTATTTTTTCACGAAGTTCAATTGCGTGTTCAAAATTCAAATTCTTCACCGCAACATCCATTTCTTTATGGAGTTTTTTGATGATTTGCGGTATGTCTTTTCTTTCTACCTTACTCTCTTTTATCTTCTTCGAAATTAACAATGTATTGCTGATTTCTTTCTTGATTGTTTTAGGTACTATGCCATACATAGCATTATATTTTTCCTGTAATTGGCGTCTCCTGTCGGTCTCTTCAATTGCTCTTCTCATACTTTCTGTTACGGTGTCAGCATACATTATAACCCTGCCCTCCGCATTCCTCGCTGTTCGACCAATTGTCTGAATGAGTGAGCCCTCACTTCGAAGAAATCCCTCTTTGTCTGCGTCCATTATTGCAACGAGTTTTACCTCTGGAATATCTAACCCCTCCCTCAAAAGATTGATACCAACAATTATGTCCGTCTTGCCCTCTCTTAATGCATTTATAATTTCAATTCTTTCAAGCGTGGTTATCTCGCTGTGCAAATATGCAACCTTGTAATTTCTTTCTTCTAAATAAGCAGAAAATTTTTCCGCCATTCTTTTTGTTAAAGTCGTGATTAAAATTCTGCCACCAGAGGCTATTGTTTTATCAAGTTCTTTTGTTAAATCATCAATCTGTCCCTCTGTTTTTCTAACCTCTATTGTCGGGTCTAGTAAGCCCGTTGGTCTTATGATTTGCTCAACGGTTTGGTCAGTTCGTTCCATTTCATATGGCCCCGGTGTTGCCGACACACAAATTAACTGAGATATCCTTTTTTCAAACTCATCAAATGTTAAAGGCCTGTTGTCATATGCCGATGGCAAGCGAAAACCATATTTCACAAGACTATCCTTTCTTGCCCTGTCTCCGTTATACATGGCACGGATTTGTGGAATTGTAATATGGCTTTCATCAATCATTAACAAGTAATCATCTGGCAAGTAGTCAAACAATGTATATGGAGCCTCTCCCGGTTTTCTGCCATCAAAATACCTTGAATAGTTCTCAATTCCGCTGGTATAACCCATTTCGCGTATCATTTCAATGTCATAACTTACTCTTTCTTTTATCCTTTGTGCCTCTATAAACTTTCCGGCATCTTCAAACTCTTTTACTTGAACAAGCATATCCTCTTCTATTTGCTTTAATGCTTGCTCCTTGGTTTCATTGTTAATCGCATAGTGAGTTGCCGGAAAAATGGCGGTGTGTTCAAGAGAACAAAGTTTTCTTCCTGTTACTAATTCGATTTCATAAATTCCATCTACTTCATCTCCAAAAAACTCGACCCTTACAGTCTTTTCAGAACTATTCGCTGGGAAGATTTCAACAACATCACCCCTTGACCTGAAACAACCTCTGCAAAAATCTATTTCATTTCTTTTGTATTGAATGTCTATAAGTTTTCTTATTAAAACCTCACGATCAAGTGCCATTCCCCTTCTTATTGATATCGCTTGACTTGCATATTCTTTTGGCTCTCCAAGTCCGTAGATACAAGAAACTGATGCAACTATTATAACATCTCTTCTTTCAAATAAACTGCAAGTCGCACTATGTCGCATTTTGTCAATTTCATCATTGATTGAAAGCTCTTTTTCAATATAGGTGTCTGAACTTGCAATATATGCCTCTGGCTGATAGTAGTCATAGTATGATACAAAATAATTTACCGAGTTGTTTGGAAAAAGTTCACGAAATTCATTACAAAGTTGTGCTGCAAGTGTTTTGTTGTGGGCTATTATAAGTGTCGGTCTTTGAACTTTGTTTATAATATTGGCCATAGTAAAGGTTTTACCGCTTCCGGTAACTCCAAGCAAAACCTGAGTCTTAAGCCCATCTTCTGTGCCTTGCACCAACTTCTCAATAGCTTGAGGTTGGTCGCCTGTTGGTTGATATTTTGATATCAATTCAAATTTCTGCATTTTTCACCCTTTTCGTAATTCTCGACCTTTTTGTTAAAATTAGTATAAATTATTTAACATACTTTTACAACTAATTAGACTATTTTTCTTTATATAAAAAGAAAGTTTACCCTTTCTCTGGGATAAACTTTCAATATTTTTTTACCGATTAATGACTTTTACGCCAAAGACTCGCTTCCACAATACATATCTACGTGTTGCTTTACATCTGCACACCTTTTTACAGGTTGCTCACCTTCTTTTTTGTATGGATAACCCATATCATCAACGCCAAAAACATCAGCTTTGATTTCTTTAACCTTTCTGTTAACTAAAGTTGATTGTTCTTCACTTAATTGCCCACTTTTTCGAAGTTCCTCAAGTCGACCCATTGTGTAAATTTTAATTTTTTTACTTTGCTCTGGTGATAGACTTGGGTCATCTGCAACCTTAATTAAATCTTGTATTGTCAAATCATTTATTGTCATCATTTTAAATATCCTTTTTTCTTTATCATAACACCCCAGAGATTCAAAAGTCAAATTTTATTTTAAGAAGTTTAAAATTTCCTTTACAAAAAGGGCAGGCCTTTTATTTGCCTGCCTTTAATTTTTATTTGTTGGTAATTTTTTCCCTTCCAAAGCTCATAGATTGTTCAATTACGCCCTTTTTATTGTGAATTTTAAGTTCTGCTTTCTCTTTTTTAGCATATGCTGTTGCAAGTTTTAATGCCTCATCTTTCTTTTCTACATATGCACAAGGATTTGCAGATTTTGCTCTTTTAATGAACCAACCACCATTTGGTGCTGGTGTTACGTGGTATGTATAATGACCTTTTCTCCTCACAACATCTTCCCAAGTGGCTTGCGGAATATTCTCAAATGGCTCAAAAACAATAACAGTTCCCTCTAGTTCAAGGTCTTTCAGAGTCTCAACTCCATCTTGAATTAACTTCCTTACTACTCGACCTGACTTTTTAGCCTTTGATTGGTCTACATCATCTGACTCAATACCTCCAAGACTATTCATCAATTTATCAAATAGTCTCTTCTCAAAACTTGTAAACCTTTCATCAATCTTCTTTTCTACTTCACTTTCAACAGTTTTCTTGCCCTGCTTTTTAGATGATTTACCAACAACTTCGCCAAGTATTTCTGCATCACCCATCATTGAAGAATCTGAAATTGCATCTCTCTCTGTTCCTGCAAAAACTCCATAGCCTGATGCAATCTCAATATCATCAACCTCTTCTTCGACAATTCTTGCAACAATTTCTTCGATAACCTCACCCTCTTCAGGGGAATTTTCCGCACCAAGCCCCTGTGCAGGCATACTTTTTCCACCGTTTGTCCTTGCTCTCAAAGCCTCAATTCTTGACATTGCAGATGACATCTTTGAGTTTCCATTTGGACCGGTTTTATTTTGATTTGCTCTGCCACGAAGCGCAGCAATTCTGTCTGCATAACTTGATTTTGTTTCAACTGTTGAAACAACATCTGTCTGTAACGGTTGTCTTTGCATTGGTGGTGCTTGTGGCACTGGTGCCGGTGTTGTTTGCACAACATTTTGTTGTGGCACAAAAGTTTGTGTCCTTTCAGGCATTTGTGAAGTTTCTTCAACAACCCCAACAGATGTTGCATCTTGATTGTTTTCCTCAACAACCACCCCTGTGTCAACCGCCTCATTGGAAGTTGTTTCTTCATTTGCATCAAATGAAGAAACTGTATCCTTATGCTCTTGAATATTTTCTTCTGTCTGTGCAAATGAATACGCTTCTTGAATGTTTTCATCTTCCACAGTTTCTACTGGGCTTATTTCATTCTCTTCTTCAAAATATTCCTCAATTTCAGGAGTTTCATCATATGTTTCTATAGTTTCATCTTCAAGTTGTGTAGGCTCTGCATATTCTGTTTCACTTTCTTGAACAGAGTATTCTTCTGTTTCTTCTACATACGTTGGCTCTTCTTTCCATTCTTCGCCATATTCTTCTGGTGCTGAGTAATACTCCTCACTTTCATACTCTTCCTGCATAGAAAGAGAGTCAGTGTCAAAAGTCTCTTCAACTTCATCTATTGCCGGAGTGGTTACGCCAATACCCCAATTTGAAAAATCATCTTGACCTTGTTGATAATCATCTTCATCATCTTCTTCCATCTTGCCAAAGCCAAATTTTTCAAACTTGCCGGCAAAACTACTTGTTATAGTATCTTCAAATTGCTCATCATCAGACACTAAATCATTAGTTGATGGCTCGGTGTATGTCTCTGCGTGATTTTTTTGAGTGCCAAAATTTCGAACTTCTTGATTTTTGTGTTCTGAAACAGCAAAATTCGTAATTTCTTTTGGAGTGCTTACTTCAAAATTCTCTTCTACTTCTGGCTCATAGTCATACTCATCTGGGTTGTCTAGTATCGTGTCTTGATTTAAGTATCTTTCAATTTGGTGATTTTCTTCTGATGACAAAGTATACTTTTCACCCTCTTCAACAGCGTGAATGTCTTCACGATAGTTTTCTACATCACCGAAATCCTCATAGTCATGGTGTTCCTCGTGCTCGTGCTCATCACTTTGCATTGAGCGAAATTCCCCAAGCAACTTTTTTAAATCATCACCATTTTTTTTGCGGTTATCTGCTATGGTTCCATTCTTAAAACCTTGTCTTAATTCTTCTAAACTTTTCCCACTTGTTTGGCTTTTTTGTGTGCTTGAAAACTGACCATTTTCTGGTCCATAATTACCAAAAAGTCCCATTTCTCTTGACCTCACTCTAGAATTTGACGCTATTATACCAAAATGAAAACTTTTTTGCACCTAATTTCAAGCCTTTTTTAAAATTTCTTAAAATTTTTATTTTTCATAATAATAACTAGATGCCTTGTAGTATGTATACGGATAATTTATAGCCTTGTTATACTCAATTAACGAGTCTCTGTTCATACTCCAAAATGAGTACATTCCCATTCCTTTATCTTTTGCAAACTCTGCAACTTGCTGTGTTTCTTCTGTCGTAAATATTGGATTTGCTGTATTTTCATAACCAATATCTACTGTCGCACCCATCAGCTTGTATGCCTCACTTGAAGAAATTTCTTTTCCATACTCGGCATAAATTTGGATTAGTTGCTTATTTGCATTTTCAAGTGCTCTAACTGATGCATCTCCAAAACTTTCATTCGTTCCAACCGCATTATAACCATAGCACATTGTCATACTGTTTATGAGCTTCAACTCAACACCGGCTGTTAAATATGCCCGTATAAGATTTAGTTGTTTTGTGTCCCAGCCATAAGGCATAATCGGAATTGTTAATGCAACTTCAACACCTGTCTCATCTTGGGCAAGTTTAACCGCTTTTGCGTTTGCAAGATTGTCATTATAGTCTTGATTTTGCTCTTCAATATCTAAATCAATTCTCTTTAAATCGTATTCTTTTATAACTTCAACATACATATCTTTTAGTTTTTCAATATTTTGAGTTGTTGTCCAAGGACTTTCTCCAAGTTGACCACCAAATGACACAACAACATCACCGCCACTTTCTCTAAGTTTATTAATTGAATTTACTATGCCCTCATATTGATATCCATCATTACCTTTTTTGCTGAGTTTATAATAACCTCCCCAGCCCCATCTAATTGTTCCATCACTTTCAAGAGGCTTATTATCATCTGCACGGATAAATCCAATGTTGTAGTATTTGCAACCACAATCCCAATATAATTGTTGCAAATTTGGTGCACCATTAATCCCATATTCTGCATCATTTACCCAAGCAACCATATCAACAAATGGGGCAAGTAACTCACTTGGAAAATTGTTCTCTTGGACTTCTTCCATTCCTTGGTTGCTCTCATTGTTCATAGCATTGTTTCGGTCGTCTGCAATATCACTAATTTCTTTTTCGCCCGAAAGTTGAACTTCGGGTGTAACTATCGATTTCTTTGAATCTAAGCAAATAATTAACACCGAAGTTAAAAATAAAATGCCCGCTACAATGTAGCAAATAAGGCTTACAAATCTTTCCTTTCTCATATAAAAACTCCTTTATTTTAAACAACTTTAGTATGAAAAAATTGTTATATTTTTATACTTATAAAAGTTGAGTTTATTATGTTTTTACAAGATGAAATAGAAAAGTGCTTGACAACCTTTAACACTTCGTTTAGAATTGATGAGTAAATAAAAAATAAAGGTGGTAAAAACAATGAGTAATAAAAATATAGTGATATGTGTATCTTGGCCATACGCAAACAATAATCTTCATTTAGGCTATATAGCAAGTTCTCTTTCAGGCGATATTTTAGCGAGATACCACCGAATGTCTGGCGACCGTGTAATGATGATTAGTGGCACAGACAGCCACGGAACAAAGCCTTCAATTAAAGCAAAACAACAAGGCTGTTCTCCAAAAGACATTGTTGATAAATATCACGAGAATTTTGTCGAAGCGCTTGACAAATTCGACTTCTCTTTTGACAATTTTGGAATAACCTATGCAGATTTTCACAAGAACAACTGCAAAGAGATGTTTAAAACTTTGTATAAAAATGGTTATTTGTATGAAAAAGTTATTAAAAGACCTTATTGTGATAAGTGTAACAAATTTATCGCAGATACAGAGATTGAAATAACCTGCCCTGTTTGTGGGGCAAAAACGAAAGCAGATAACTGTGATTGTGGATATGTTCCAAACGAACAAGACCTTGAACACGGAAAATGCTTGGTTTGTGGAAGCGAAACACACCAACAAGACAGCAAAGTCCTAGTTTTCAAACTAACAGCATTTAGAGATTTTCTTGAAAGCCATCTTGAAAAAAATAAGACTTACTGGCGTGCAAACAGCATAAACGAAACCGAAAAATATCTTAAAGATTTAAGAGACAGAGATTTTTCTAGAGATCTTGATTGGGGAGTTGAAATTCCAATCGAAGGTTTTGAAGATAAAGTTGTTTGGGTATGGTGGGAAGCACTTTTAGGATATGTTACAGGAACTATGAAAGCCTCAGAAGAAAGAGGAGAAAACTGGAAAGATTATTGGAAAACAGACCACGACACAGACAAAGAAAAAATAATTTACCTTTGCCACGCAAAGGACAACATAGTTTTCCACTCTATGTTCCTCCCTGCTATGCTTGAGGGATTACAAGACAACTGGGTTACTCCAAACAGAATGGTTTCTGCTGAATATTTGTTAATGAACAATGAAAAAATAAGCAAAAGCAAGTCTGGAAATTCCTTTGATGCGCTAAATTGGGCTAATGAATACAACACTGATACATTAAGATATTACTTCACAGTTAGCGGACCAGAGAAAAAAGATATGAACTTTGCTCTTGACTTGTACGCTAATTGTCATAACGAAGTAGTTAACAAGTTTGGAAATCTTGTAAACAGGACTTTAAAGTATAAAGGACTTGAAGAAATCCCAACCGGAAATGTTGATGAAAACATTAAGCAAGCAATCATTGATTGCTACAATAATGTTGCAAAAGAAATCGAAAACATTGAATTCAAGAAAGCCGGTTCATTAGTTATGGAATTAATCGAACTTGGCAACAAATATTTTGATGAACGTAAGCCTTGGGTTCAAATTAAAGAAGATATCGCGGAATTTAACGATACAATCTATACTTGTGCTTATTTAATCGCAAACCTTTCTAATCTTCTTGAACCGTTTATGCCAAAAAGCACAAAAAAATTAAGAAAATACCTATCGCTTGAAGAAACTCCTACTTGGAATTTGATTGAAAAATTTGAAACCAAGATTGACACTTCAAGCATAGAACCACTATTTACAAGGATGTAATATACTATTTATGAATACAATGATTGCAGAAGAAATTTTGGACCTTTTAATAGGATTTGAATATTTGCTAGAATCACAAAGTGGCGAGAAATTTGACATTAAACATAAAGTTCTACATTT
>JAZNEY010000060.1:0-11084 GCA_045588795.1 Clostridia bacterium
TCACGAAGTAAACGGAGAGGGTGGCTACACAGCGGTAACAGATGAAAACCGAAAGAATGCAGGTGAATACAAAGTAACCGTAACTCTTTCAGTAAACGACCCAGCCAACTACGAACTTACAGGCGACACACTCACAAGAACAATCTCTTACGAGATAACCAAAGCCCAAATCGACCTAACCGGAGTTGCTTGGACAATTGAAGATGGAGCAACATTTGTATACAATAGGACAGCGGTTGATGTTAGTCTAAACAGGCAAAGTATTGCAGGCTTAACAATTTCGTACGCTCACGAAGTAAACGGAGAGGGTGGCTACACAGCAGTAGCAGAAGAAAACCGAAAGAATGCAGGCGAATACAAAGTAACCGCAACGCTTTCAGTAAACGACCCAGCAAACTACGAACTTACAGGCGACACACTTGCAAGAACAATCTCTTACGAGATAACCAAAGCTCAAATCGACCTAACCGGAGTTGATTGGACAATTGAAGAAAATCATGTGTTTTATTACACAGGTGAGGTTTTTGAGGTAAAATTAAACAGGGATTCGATAACCGGTCTAAATATATCTTACACTTATTATGATGCTTCTTCCGTAAAACCTTCACCAATCCCAAATGACGATATCCTATTCGGTCTTGGCATTTATAGGGTTGATGTTGATATATCACTTGTTGATTCGGAAAATTATGAAATAATAAACAAAACTTTTGATGATTGTCGATATTATTCAATTGTAAAAGGACAAATCGACCTAACCGGAGTAGATTGGACAATTGATGACAATCAAGAGTTGTATTACACAAGTGAGGCTATAAGGGTATACTTGAATCTAGACCACATAAAAGATGGCTTATTGACTGTAAATTACACATATATGGTAGAGGGTGCAGAGGGCTTTGAGCCAGCACCAAACAACGAGGCAATTGAACTTGGGAACTATCAAGTTACAGTAGCCATCACGGTAAACGACCCAGACAATTATGAAATAATTAATAACACAATTGAAGAAACAGTAAACTTTATGGTAGTGCAAAACGTCATCACCGCCTCATCATTTGGGTGGGGTGTTGATGGTGATGCGACAACCAAAGTTGACCAATATGGAAACTGGTCAATAAAGTATTCAAGCACAAATTACAGTGAGCCATACCTAACGGGAGATGCTTTAAATTTTGTTGATGTTGAATATGTTGTTTCCTCTGATGGAAGTCATAAGACATTTGAAGAATCTTTGCGAGATGGTTACATATATGCAAAAGTTACATTAAAAGATGAGTATATGGAATGTGAAGAAATCAATGCCGATTGGCTTAACTATAATGGCTATGCGGTTTTAGAGCTTTCAATCGAAAAAGAAACATTAAATGCAACATTCGGGTGGGATACAAGCTCAGGACCAAAGCCATATACTGACCAATATGGCAATTGGTACATAGATTGTGTTTATGGTTATGAACCTTACGTATTTGTTACAGGTGAATATTTGTCATATTTTTCAATTGAAGATGCTAATCCTGGCATTGAAGACCCGTATAGCGGAAGATGTGTTTACATTACATTATTAGATGAATATGTTGGAATGTATGATGATTGCGGTACAATAGAATTTTGTCTTAATGTTAATGTTGAATATCAACCATTTAATTCAATCTATGTAAATGGTCAATCGCTTACTCTCGAAGAATTTGGTGAATTAACAGAACTTTCTCTTGGAAGCACTTTGGAACTTACTTGGGATTCAGGTCTTTATTATGTTCAGATTATGATCAGTGGTTATGATGATGGGCAATACACAGATAGTTGCTATATCGATTGCACTGAACCGGGTTGGATTGATATACTTGTTGAGGCAAGATCAGGTCAAGGTTGGCGGTTTAACCAAGGTATCACAATTTACGCAGTTGAAGAAATCACAATTAACAATGAACACACAATTGAGACCCCTCTAAATAACAACATAGAAATAACACTTGCAGATGGGCAAACCACAATTCCAGTGTATATTGGTGGAAATATTACTAACCCAATTTATTATGCTATTGATGGTGGTTCATATCAAAGTGTTACAATAGTTGGTGGAAACTTTGAAATTCCAAACGCAACAGCAATTCAAAACAATGTGATAATTTATTTACGTACTCAAATAGGAACTGATGATGAGAATTATGATTATGACAATCCAAACAATAACTACATTTATTATCAACTTGTTTTAATTGAAGTAAACCAATACTCACTAGTGTCAAGATATGTGTTCAATACGGTTTCATTTGATGGTGGAGTCTTTGAAGTGGACTCTGACACGGACATTAATCCAAACACGATAATTACAGGATTCTATGGTGTAAGTGCAGAAGATGAAAGCGTAAAATTCACAAACACAAAAGTTTACGCAGATGACACAATGCAAGAGTTGGTTGAATTGACCGATATTAATTCATATGCAGGAAAGAGTGTATACCTTGCAGTGTTTGATGATGAGGATAATTTTATCGCAGGAAAAACTGTATATATTTCTTACGAGTTTATTGCGGAAAATGGTGGAGTTTTATGGGCAGATGGAAGTGATTCCGGTGCGACAATAAATGTTGGAGAGGTGTCAACTTATGCACTTGACTATGTAGTGTCAACTGATGGCTTAACAGCGGTTGCAACCATTAACGACCTTGACTCAATTACTCTTACAAACGAAATAACAAAAGCAATATGCAAAATGACAATTACCTATGGCGGAAAGACCTACATTTACACAAAAGAGGTAAATTTTGTAAAGGCTGTCAACATTGAAAAGATTGAGCCAAACCTAAATGAATTGATTGTTCAATCAGAGACAACAACACTTAGCAAAAATGTTTATTACAACAATGGCGGTCTATTCATATCATTTAATGGAGATGAATACACAGCAAGAAATATTCGATTCTTCGAAACAAACGAACTTGCTGGACTTACCCTTGCAGGGCTTGGCGAACAATATTCAATAACGAGCAAAGAAGTAATTAATAATGATGGCGACTTCTTCTTAAAATTTGTAGTTCATTACACACCACAAGATGGTTCTGGTGAAGAAGAGTACGACACAACAATCATAATTGCAATGCTATACAGCGGAAAGTATGATGGGGATATGGGTGCAACTATTACCGTTTCAGGAATGGCTGGCTCAACCAACATCACAGCAATGAACTTTACAATAAACAACACATACTATGAGACATTGTCTGTAATGCTTAATAACGAATATGCAACATTTGTTATAAAGAGTGGTGAAACGATTGTTGCAAGCCCAGAAGATGGCAGACATTATATTAATGATATTATATTTGAGACACCGGGTGTTTACACACTTGTAATCACTGCAACAAATGGCGAGACTTTAACATATAACATTACGGTAGAGGGTGAAAGGGCTCCACTTCTTCAAGCGGTTGTTGGTGAAATAACACTTACAGAGGAATTGGGTGATAATGGTCCAACCGGAGATTTTGTTTTCACAATGACAGAAGATGGCAAGGTTGAATTTAAAACATATCTTGGTATGTATATGGACACCGACCCAATTGAATTAATAAACAATGGAAACCTTGAAATAACTTCATTTGAATCACCAATTATTGGTGAGGCAACAGTATACGAGGCAAGTGGAACAAGTCTTGGAACACTTCCATTTGATAGTGTTTCTCTTCCAGTTTATAGTGCAGACACAGATATGCCTTATGTAATGGTATACACAACCGTTCAAATGTTTGGTGAAATCACAACAGCATATATTTACATTTATCTATGCGATATGCCACCAGTGTCAGTTATGAAGATTGAGGACAGCGGAACAGTTGTTGAATTATTTATAGATGTAGATACAGAAGAACTTTCTGGTAATATGTACAATTTAAGTGCTGGTCTTATAGTAGGTTATCTAGGTTTAAATTCGTGGAATGGAATAAGCGAATCCATTACAATTGACACATTAACTCTTAACATGTCAGTTGTATCTGCTATGTTTGGTATTCCTGCTGAATTATTTGAACTTTATGCATATGATAAAGAGCTCTCAGTGTCGGCTGAAATTCCGCTTGTAGATGGCACGGCGCAAAATATTCAACTTGAAGTAATTGATTTTGAAGAACTTCTCGGTGGAATGATTGCCTCAAACCTTGGTGTAAAACAAGGGGTTGCATTATGGTTTTCAATTGACGGCGAAGAATTAGGTGCTGTACTTCTTTCACTTGATGAGGACCCATATGCAAGTCCAACAGAATATATTGAAATTTATGATAACACAACTTCATTATATGGCTACGTTCAAATGTCGCCAAACGACACAATGCCTGAATTTTATGGTGATTTAGTAGTTGATAGTAAAATACCAGCAGTTGCCGGCTATATTGGTTCAGATGCTTGGGATGGCGAAAGTGAAACAGTTTCAATTGATGAGATTAGCATTCCACAATCGGCAACGAATGTTTTTGGTGAAATAACACTATCTTACTTCGCTGAGGGTGCGAACTTGCTTGATGAAAATGGGGTAGTAACCAACCTTGAACTTACAGTTATTATTCCAGAGGAAGAGGTTACTGATGTTTTACCACATCCATATATTGGTTTTGGTTTAACATTTGAAAGTGGTGGTTATCTTCCATTTATCTTATTCCTTGCAGATGACCCATCAAAGCCAATGGAATATATTGAGATTGTAAGCGGAGATACAATTGTTTCTGGAAGTGTTGTTCCAGAAACAATTTACACGCCTGATTTGGACTTCCGTGGGCTAGAATATGTGTATGCTGGTGGTAAAGAACATCTTGTTGGTTATATTGGTAGTGGTGATTATGATGGCGAAAGTGATACATTTACTCTCGACCAAATCACCATAAACCAAAAAGCAGAAAGTTTATTTGGACAGATTCAACTATACATTCCAAGTCAAGACCCAGGTGGCGAGCCTACGCCAATTGAATTAACTGATTACACTGCCGAGGGCATTGAACTTTCAGTTATAAAAGAGGGCAATGAATATTTTGATGGACCATATGTTTCATTCATCTTATATTGTGATGGTATCGAGATGACAATTGTTTTAATTCTTGACAATCCGGGAGTTGTACAATTTATTGAAATTCAAGAGGGGGATAATATTGTAAAAGGCTCGGTAACTGCTGGAATAGCTACGGGTGTAGGTGATAAACTAAATCTTTCAGGCGATTTCAGACTTGGTTATGAAGTAGGTTGTCTTTACACCTACATTGGTATAAATACAAGGCTATATATGGGTTCAGTCGACTTTTTCACTCTTGACAGGATTACAATTCCAGAAAGTCTTTTGAAAATGTGTGAAGATGTGAAACTTTTGACCATATTTGATTATACGGAAAATTTTGTTTATCTTGAAAACGGTACAGCAGAGAATGTAAAGATACAGGTTTTCCCTGCTGATGAAAATTTGCCGGTATGTGCCCCATACTCAATTGTTTATTTAGCTACAGAAGTTGAAACGTTTCCAATTGTCCTATTTTTTGCTGAGGACCCATTAAAACCAGTTGACTTTATTGAGATAGAGGCAGGCGATAAGACACTTGAGGGTACAGTATCCTTTCAACCTGGCTCGGGAAGTATGCCTGATTTGGAATATGGTGGTGATTTGAATTATAGTAATGACATAGATATTTGGACACCTTTGTATGGTTATCTTGGTGCAGATTCTTATGATGGCGTAAGTGATACTTATACAATTGACAGTATAACAATTTCTGAAAAAATACTAGGTTTAACAGGTGAGTTCTTGTTTGTTGAAAATATATTTGATGATGAGTCGCTTCCGCTTTGGTCTATTAATGGAACAATAGCCGATATTGAACTTGAAGTTTACCAGGCTGATGAGGACTATTTTGCAAATGCTCCTTATGTTTGTTTCTTTATAGTAAACGAGTTGAAAATGGCATTTTTGGTTGTACTTTTCTTTGCAGATGAGCCAGAACCAACAAAATATATTGAAATTCAAGAGGGAAGCGCAACAATTTCTGGAAATCTTGCATTAATGCCATACGCAGATGACCTTACTCTAAGTGTGGCAGGATACAGACCAAAAATCACTGGCGATTTAACACTTACTGAAATTAATGATGGTGATCAAGTCCTTTATGGCTATCTTGGTTCAGATGTATATGATGGGGAAAGCACAAAAATAACAATTGACCAAATAACAATTCCAGCCGAGGCAATTGAAGAGTTTGGTGAAATTACTCTTTGGTTTGAAAATGTTGGGGATCCAAACTTTGAAATTGAACTCGTTGATGGAGTTGCAACTGATGTGGAATTTTATGTATGGCCAGAAGATATGACTGCATCAGCGGGGATTTCAAATCTTCCATATGGGGAATGTATTATGTTTGAGGCTGTAGCAGGTGGCGTAACTTGGGTGGTTATACTATTTCTTACCGACCCACCAGCAATAGTTTAGAAAAGAAAAGCAACGAACAAAAACAAACAACCTTTAAAAGGTATTAAACTTTTAGTGCCTTTAAAAGTAGTATAAAAATTTTTAAATATAAAGCATAAGAAAAAGCAAAGTTCAAGCAATTTACTTGAACAATGCTTTTTTTATTTTGATTTTACTTAATAAATATTATTTATATTAATATTAAAAATAGTGCAAAATAATATGACAATGATTTTGTAAAATGTTATAATGATAGTGGGTTGAATTGTATCGACCTATTACTTGCAGATAAATACCAAAAAAGGAGCGAATGAAGAAAAAGAAAATTGCAGTTTTTCTAATGGCTTTTGTAATGCTTTTACCGGGTCTATTCTTACTTGCTGGGTGCGGTAAGAAAGACTTTGACAGCACAAAAGTTTCAAGTATTTCAGTCGAGATGGCAGGCGAAACCTATGCCTTAGAAGATGGTAAAATTACACTTACCTATGGCACGCAGATATCGCTATCCCCAGAAGATTTCAAGGTAACGGTTACATTTGATGACCAAACCACAAAGGAAATCTCAGTAAAGACAGAAGAAACAGATGGTTTTACATTCACATCAACTTTGCCAGCGGAGGGAATAACCCCAGTTGGCGATTACACAATCACATTTGGTTGCGGAGACGCTGATGAGGTAACCATCACAGTCTCTGTCATAAAGGCGACCATAGATATGTCGAATGTATCTTGGAACTATGACCCAGAACAGCCATATACATACGACAAAACCCAAAAAGAAGTTTGTGTAACAGGACTTCCAGAGGGTGTAAGTGTTGTGTATGAGGGAGATACAAAGGCTATTAATGCTGGAACATATGCAGTAACTGCAAAATTCACATATACAGACACTACTAACTACAATGCGATTCCAAACAAAACAATCATTTGGAAGATTGAAAAGGCAACCATAGTTGTCTCATCTTTGAGCACCCTAAATCAATTTGAGTACAATGGGAATGAGCAAACAATTGAAGAAGATGACTTCAACCTAACCGAACTTCCAACAGGGGTTGAGATTGCAGAAATCACCGGACAAACAGAGGGAAGAAACGCTGGAAGTTATCCAATTTCAATTTCATTTGTGTACACCGGAGAGGACGCAGAGAACTACAACCCAATTGAAACATTGAACACAGAGTGGACGATAAACAAGGCGACATACACAAGTGTTGGGTCGCTTGCTTTTGATGATGATTCAATTGAGTATTGTGGCTCGCAGATAACAGCGACAATTTCAGACACAAGCACGCTAGATGAACTTCTAGAGATTGTAAGCATATCCGGAAATGTTGCGACAAATGTGGGAAGTTACACAGCAGTTGTAAGTTTAAGATTTAAAACAGAGAACGCAAACTACGACAGTGCAAGCAACATTACACTTAACTGGAGAGTTACAAAAAAGACACTTACAGCAACGGTAGAGGACAGCACGATTACTTATGGTGAAAGTGCAAGTGCAAATGTATTGTACACAGGGTTTGCAGGAAGCGACAATGTTGGAATATTCTCAGGACAAACCCCAACAATAAATTATGGTGGCTATACAGTTGGAGCAAATGCTGGAACATACACAATGACAGCAAGCGGACTAAATGCAACCAACTACGAGATAAATTATGTAAGCGGAACACTTACAGTAAACAAAAAAGCAATAACAATTAAAGCAAATGACATAACAATTGACTACAACGAGAACTTACCAACATTAACCAACAATGGTATAGAGGTAACAGCGGGCGAGTTCGTAGCAGGCGATACACTTGCAAGCCTTGGTACAGTTTCATTCAACTATGGCGGTTGGTCGCAAGGAGCAAATGTAGGCACATATACATTAACCCCAAGTGGCTTAGATGACACAAATTACGACATAACATACGAAACAGGAACAATAACGGTTGAACAAATAGCAGTTCCGGTAACAGACCAAGAGATAGAGGCGATTGAACTAACCGAGACCGAACTTGAATACAAAGGCTCGCAATACACATTTGAGCCAGCATTTGTAGACAACACAACACTTCCAGATGGTGTATCGGTTAAAAACATTGTAGTTCGAGACGCAGTTGCAACCAATGTTGGAACATACACACTAGTTATTTACCTTGAGTACGAGGACACAACAAACTATCTTCCAATGGAGGAGATAACAAGAACATTTACAATAGTTCAAGCAGAAGTAGAGGGCTTAAACAATGTATCGCTTTTAGTGGATAGTTTTGTATACAATGGCATAGCACAAAGTGTAACAATTGACCACAGCACAATTCCAGCAGGAGCGGAGGCGGGACTTGTTTCGGGTGGAACAAAAACCAATGTTGGAGAGCACACAGCGGTAGTAACAATTGTTCACTCGGGCGACACAAACTACGCAGAGTTTGAGCCACTAACACTTGAATTTACTTGGCACATAACAAAAGCGACACTCACAGTTAACGCAAATGATGGCACGCTTTCATACAAAGATTCAATTCCAGCAAATGGTTTTGGTTATACAATAACAGGCTTTAAAGGCACAGATGAGGCAAACCAAAACACAATAATTGACAAAACGAACTTCACAGTAGATTACGCAGGTTATGTGGTTGGCTCAGATATTGGCACATACACAATTACACTTGCAGGACTTAGTGCAGACAACTACACATTCACCTACGAGACAGGCTCGCTAACAGTTACACCAAAAGTAGTTGATGTTTCGAGTATATCTTGGTCGGGGGTACAAGGCGAGTACACCTACACAGGCGAGGTTATTAAGCCGGTACTAGCGGTAGCACTTCCAGAGGGAGCAAGGGTATCTTCGTACACATACTCAGAAGAGAACCCAACCAATGCAGGTAGGTACACAGCAACAGCGACCATCACAGCAGTTAGTGGCAACTACTCAGTAACCACAAGAGAGATAACTCTTGAATACACAATTAAAAAAGCCCAAATCGACCTAGCGGGAGTTGCTTGGACAATTGAAGATGGAGCAACATTTGTATACAATGGGACAGCGGTTGATGTTAGTCTAAACAGACAAACAATTGCTGGTGTAACAATCACATATAATCACCAAGTAAACGGAGAGGGTGGCTACACAGCGGTAACAGATGAAAACCGCAAGAATGTAGGCGAATACAAAGTAACCGTAACGCTTTCAGTAAACGACCCAGCCAACTACGAACTTACAGGCGACACACTCACAAGAACAATCTCTTACGAGATAACCAAAGCTCAAATTGATGTTTCTAATGTGGGATGGTCATATTCAAATGGCAGAACAATTTATTACACAGGAAACGCTATAAGTAATGCTAATAGATTATACAATATTTCAACGAATGTAACAGTTGCTTACACATACTTGATAAGCGTTGGAGAAGAATTTGAGCCAGCACCAAACAACGAAGCAAATGCGGTTGGCAGTTACAGAGTTTATGCAGAACTAACACCAAACGACCCAGTAAACTATGAAATCATTAACAAGAATTTTGATGACTACCGCGAATTCACCGTTGTAAAAAGAGTGATTCAAGAAACTTCATTTAGATGGAGCTCATATAATTCTGCACCAACAGAAACCGAAACAAATCACTACACTATTTCAGTTCCTTATATGTCAAGTATGTATGATCCATATGTAACCAGTTCATATAGCAGTTATGTGGACATAGCGTATTATGACAACACCAATGGGGAGATGGTTCCAGGAAAGCCTGATTATATAGCACTTGGTGCAGGCAGTTATAAGGTGGTGGCAGTAATCACGCTAAAAGAAGAGTATGTTGGAATTTATGAATTCCCAGCAGAAGGATTGACACTTTATTTAGATGTCGAAGTTTATTATCAGCCGACAAGTTCTATTCATTTATATAATGGAAGTTATGATGAATATTTATCGTATGAACACTTGTTAGAACTTGATACTATTTGTGTAGGATATGAACTGAAAATTTATTCAGATTCAATTTACACAATTTATAATTCAGCAGGAGAGGTTGTAACTTTTCCAGTCAATTTTGATGAGGTTGGAAAGCAAGAAACTTACACAATTTATGCAAATAATAACTTTATAGTTGCAGAATTTAGTTTACAAACAATAATTATTAAATCTCTTAGAGTCAATGGTGGAGAAACCATTCAAGCACCGATAGAGGCTTACACTGAAATAACTTTATCAAGTGAACAAGCAACAATACCTGTAGTAATTTCTGGTCGAGCAAGTGGTATTTCACTAAGATATTCAGTAGATGGTGGCGATTATCACAGAGTTGTTGACAATATGTTTGAGATTCCGAATGCACCAGCAATACAAGATTCATTTGAAATTTTCTACTTTGATGGAACAGAATATTATTCAATTATCAAAGTAAAAGTTAAACAATATTCACCAGTTTCAGCATATGTATTCAATGCGGTATCATTTAACGGAACAGTAACAGAGGTTCCACTTGGTGAGGGCAGAATGAACACCATTTACACTGGATTCTATGGTGTAAGCACAGAAGATGAAAGTGTGATATTCACAAACACAAAAGTCTACACGAGCAAAAATATGCAAACACTAGTTGACTTAACCGACATTAATTCGGTTGCGGGCAGAAGTGTATACCTTGCGGTG
>JAZNEY010000061.1:0-3227 GCA_045588795.1 Clostridia bacterium
AAATCTGCTTGAAGTAAATTCTAATATTTTCGCATCTATACGTCCCCAAAGACCATATGACCGCAAAATCTTTTTTATCCCATTGTTCTTATCAGCGCACCTAAAACTATAATCTTTACGTTGTGAAGTAGATAAAAACGATATTATATTTCTTGGAATTATTGTGTGTTGAGTATTTTCCATTATTTAGTCCCCCTAATTTTTCTGCTGAAAGTTTATCACAATTAATTATCATTGTCAATACTGACCAATAAAACGGAGCCTATTAAGTATAAACTCACATAAAATCTCCAACATCTAATTTCTTTGCTTTTTTGTATTTTTCGCCATCTTTTTTAGTGTAAATTTTGCGGTTAATTCCCTGCTTTTCGCAAAAAGTTAAAGAAATATTTCCCTTTTGAATTATTGGTTTTCTTATTAAAATCTTGACATTTTCTTCTTTGTTTTTTTCGCAATCCTCTTTACTTATAAGCAAAAAAGTAAATTTTTCATCTTCAAAATTTCTGACACCACCCTTGATTTTTGACTGAATGCTAGGCCTATTTAACCTAACTTGAAAATGACACCAATCATCACCATCTATTAGTGGGCATTTATCAATCGCACAAGGAGCAACAATTTTGCCACCCTTTGAAATAAAATGTTTTTTATACTCCATCATTTCTTTATGGGCTGTTGGTGTTCCAGGCTCAATAATTAAAATGTATTTGTTAGACAAGTTCCACATTTTATCTAAAAAAGAAATTCTATCTTTTTTGTTTATCTCATTTATTGCAAAACTTGTTAAAACAATATCAAACGACTTTCCACCGGTATAAGATAAAAAATCCTCTTTAATTGTTTCAATAGAAAATGGCAGCTCAAGTCCATCTATAAGCCTATTAAAGGTTTCTAGCATATAGCCAGAACTTTCAACACAAGTTATTTTGGAAACATTTATAGCATCTTGTTCAATGATAGCAAAAACACTTGCACCTGTTCCAGCACCTAAATCTAAAACAGAATAAGCCTCTTCACTTCTTGGTATGTATGAAAAACACTTTTTTATCACTGCTGTTGTTGATGGCATACGATAAAAAGCATAACATATTGCATCATCTATTGATTTTATATACTTTTCTCCAAGACCATTGTTGGCTGTATATCCACTATGCAAAGTTTCAAAATTCAACTTCAATTTGCTAGTCTTTTGATTTATAGAAATTTTTTCAAGCCTGTCATATAATTCACTCATTAAATCAACCACCCTTAAAAAGCATTTTTAATATGATTTATCTCATTCTTACCAAGCACCTCAATTATGTCAAATCTGTGTTGATAGTCTTTCAAGTTATTCTTTTTCATAAATTCATAAGATAATGAATAGTATTTTCTTTGCTTTGAATAATCAACTGCATCACTTGGATTACCATATTCTAAACTTTTCCTCGACTTTACTTCTATAAAGCATAGGACATCTTCGTTTTGAATAGGTTTTGACATTTTGTGAAACTCGCCTGACTTTTTTCTTGCCCTTTTGGTCTCTATTGCTATTATGTCAATTTCACCTGTCTTTCCAATAAAATTTTTTGTTAAAATTTTATACCCCAACTTCTTTAAACATTTACAAGCAAAAGCCTCTCCAAACTCACCATATTCGTTTAAAAACATATACTACTCCACAAAATTTTTTATAAAACTTTTTCTGTGTATTGGCGAAGCCCCAAACTTTTTAATTGCCTCAATATGTTTTTTCGTTCCATAACCTTTGTTTTGTGCAAGGTCGTATTCTGGATACTGCTTTGAGTATTCCACCATAAGCCTATCTCTGTAAACTTTTGCAATTATGCTTGCACAAGCAATATTATAACTTTTTGCATCTCCCTTTATGATTGATTGCTGTTTAATTGAAGAATCCACGCCATCTAATTTTAGTGC
Organism: Clostridia bacterium; assembly: GCA_045588795.1. Lineage (GTDB taxonomy): Bacteria > Bacillota > Clostridia > Christensenellales > UBA1242 > UMGS1908. Next base: position 1,918 of record JAZNEY010000061.1, read on the forward strand.
ATCAACAAAAAGAATTTCTGGTTTCATTTTCAAAGAATTTACTGCATTTGCCATACACTCTTTTGTTGCATTAAGTATGTTAATTTCATCAATTCTTTTTTCATCAATTTCACAGATTGAATAAGCGATTGCCTTTTCCCTGATTAAATCATAGAAAGCCTCTCTTTTCTTTTCGGAAAGTTTTTTGCTATCATCAACACCATCAATCAAATCATCAAGGGGCATAATAACAGAGGCGCATACAACAGGACCTGCAAGGGGACCTCTTCCAACTTCATCAACCCCTGCAATCAATGTATAGCCTTGTTTTATTTCTTCCATCTCAAAATCTAAAAGAGTCATTACATCTCTCATAAATTACACCAACCCTATCTCTTTTGGATTTTCAAGGGTAATATTTCCTATTCTGCATTTTCTAAAATCATCAATAATTGCAAGACACGCCCTATCAATATCAACCTTGTCGCCTTTCAAAAGAAAACCTCTTTTTCTACCAATCTCATCAATAATTTTTTCAGCATCTGCACTGCTCAAATCAACCGAATATCTTTCTGCAAGTTTTTCTGGCGCAACAACTTTTAATCTCTCAACTAACAATAAAGCAAGTTCGTTGCTGTCAATTACAACATCATTAACCGAACCCAAAAAAGCCAAATTTGTAGCCACAAATTTGTTAGAAATTTTTGGATATAAAGTCCCCGCATTATCCATCAATTCTATATTATTTTTAAGTTTTATCCACGCAGACGACCTTGTTACACCTGCAATATTGCCAGTTTTTGACACATAGCCGCCGGCAAGAGTATTTAACAGGGTTGACTTACCAGTGTTTGGAACACCCACAATTGCAACACGAATTTTAGAAACAATTCCTTTTGCTTTTTGTTTTTCTTGTTTCTCTTTTGTTGCCAAATTTATTGCAGATAGTATTGCATTTTTACAAGTTGACTTTGTTGCATCAATAGCAAGGGCTGACTTTCCTTTACTTTTAAAATACTTCACCCACTCTTCTGTAACAGTCTTATCTGCCATATCAATTTTGTTTAAACAATATATGATTTTTTTGTTTTGAAACAATTTTTCAAGTTCAGGATTAATGCACGAAAAAGGAGCTCTTGCATCCAGCACACAAATAACAGCATCTATTATTTTAAGAGAACTTTCAAGTTCTCTTAAATTCTTTTTCATATGTCCTGGGAACCAGTTTATATTTATCGAATTTTGTCGATTTTCCATTTTAATCACTTGCTTTCATTAAGCATATAGGTATAAGAAATTATTGGATATTTTATATTTTCTATTTCTATATC
>JAZNEY010000062.1:0-12152 GCA_045588795.1 Clostridia bacterium
GATGTCTAGAAATTTCTAGACATCTTTTTTGTTTTACTTGTTTTTATAACTTGTAACGATTTCAGCGATTGCCTCTTCAACTTCCTTTACAAGTCTTTCAATTTGTTGTTGTTCGGTTTCTTTCATTACTGCATAGCCTCCCCTAAACTTTTTAAGTTTCCTTGTTGCTTCTGCCAATTTGCTTCATAAGTTTTATATAATTCTGTTACCTCTTTTGCAAACTCATCTCTGTGCTTTACCTCTTCATCATTGTATGTAACACCAAGTTTTGATTGATAACTTAAAACATTCTGTACACCTAGTGTAACAGCCTCTGCGACAGCTTGCCTATCTGCTGGGCTTTTGATAAGACTTACATCAATTTGTGCTACATATCTTGGGTCGGTAGTTATAAGTTTAATTACATCTTCTATGTTTCTTGGTTGCCTTCTTATTTTTGCTGTTCCAGTTTTGGAATCAACAATAATTTGTGCACGTTTTCCATCGCTTTCTTTTGGCAAAAATTCACAAATACCATAACGATAAGCAAGATTGTCTGCAACAACCCCAACATTCTTCTTTTTTTCACGAAAACGATTGCTTGTAACAGTTTTGCCCATAATCCCCTTGAGCCCAGGTGCTTTTTCAGTGACTTCGTAGCTTTCATATTCACTTGGGACATGAACAAACATTCCTTTGCTACCTTGCTTTAAAAAATAGTGACCACCACAACTTTCATTAATTCCAGCAATATCACCATCTTGAATTCCATTGTAATATGCTATCATATTATCATCTTGCTCTTGTGGATTATTCGACAAAAGTCCCCTATAATCAATAACCATTTTAAAATACCTCCTCCTGTTTGTTTTATTTTATCATATATTTTCTATTCCTGTCAAATCATTATTTTACAATAATTTTTCAATGATATTAAAAGCCTTTTGCCACGTTTCCTTTAAATCTTTATATGTCAAAGCTTCTTCTACATCTTCAAACTTTACCCAATGTACAGCGTGTGTGTCTGTGCTTTGGTTATCACTTTTTCCCTTGTCGATTGCGATAAAGTTATAACAAACACACTTTTCTCCCTTTGGTGTTGTATACCTTTCAACAAAAGGCTCATACTCTTGTACAATTTCCGCAACCCTTTTGGTTTCCTCGGCAGTCTCTCTTATTGCACATTCTTCTATACTCTCACCTGCCTCTAAATGCCCTTTGGGAAAGGAGAAGTCTTTTTGTTTTTCTCTGTACACTAGAGCAATCTCTCTTGCACTCGTATTTACCAAAATGCACCCCGCCTTAACCGTTTCCACCCTTGTTTCCCCTCTACTTTTTCTTTTTTGAGTTTGATTTCTTTGGCTTTGATTCTTGCTCTGTCTCTTCTGTCTTTGACTCTAAAACATCTTCCATAATTTGAACAATCTGTTGCATTGATGGCTCTTCTTTTACTTCTTTATTTGTAGCTTTTTCTGTCTGCTTTGATTTTTTGTTTTGCTGTGTGTTCTTTACACTTTTCCAGCCACTTGTCTTTGCTTCTTCTTGAGGCTTGTTGCTTTCAATCTTTTCATTTAAAAGACTTTCTATTTCTTTTGCGTTAGTTATTCCTGAAAGCCTAAATAATGCGCCAACCTCATCAAAATGCTGTTCGATATCTGTATCTTCTAGGCTTCCAAGAATGATTGTTCCAGTAGTTCTCTTAAACCATTTATCAAACCAAATTCTTTTTACTTCAACTTTTGAGACTTCTTTAAATTCTACAGCTTTGTAATCTGCACCTACAATTCCGCTTCTGATAATTAGTCTTTTGTTTGTAATGCAATAGAAAATATTTCTGTAATATAGCATTGCAAACAGCATATACACCAAAATACAAAATGCCGACACCGCAAGTGGTGCCCATATTACTTCAAAGCCATAATAGTAAACAATTTCTATCATTGCACAAGTAGAAATTGTGATTGAAAATAATAAAATAATCAAGGCTTGAATAATAAAGAATCTTAACTTTTCCGGTTTTTCAATTCTTTCAATTTCCTCTCCCTTTTCAAGTAGTCCTTTAATTCTGTCTTGAATTTTCTCTTTCATAAAACACCCCTCAATTTAGTACTAGATCTCTTTTATTTGTGGATTGCCAAAAATCACAAAACCTGTGTATCCATTTTCTTTTAATGTCTGCAATTGGAAACCAACATTCTTGGCTTGAGGAATTGCAGATGAATTTGCTGTTTTATTAATTTCCTCAACCAACTTCAACACTTCAAGGAAATTATCCTCTGGCTTATATAAAACTGCAATTGTATTACCTTTGACTTTTATCATATTATTTTCAAGTATTAACATACAAGTAGGCTCAAATCCAAAGCCAAGACCAACTGCTGGAACAGCTTTGCCAGTCATCTTCTCAACCATCTTGTCATATCTTCCGCCACCAGCACAAGCACCGCCAAATCCCGGCATATAAAATTCATACACAAGTCCGGTGTAGTAGCCTTGCCCACGAACAATTGTTACATCAAAGACCACATTATATCTTCCACTTGAAAGACCATTTGTAACTTCAAGGACCTTGCTAACCGAATCAAAAACCTCTTCACTGACACCAAACCTTTTAACGCTCTCAAGTCCCTCTTTTTGAATTACTGAAACCGACTCAATAAGTTTCTTTATAAGTGTCTCATCATATCCTTTTGAGCAAAGTTCAGTAGCAACACCATCAACTCCAATCTTATCCAATTTGTCAAGCACCACGCAAATGTCTGCTTCAACTTCTTTTTCAAAACCAGCGTTACTGATTATGGCACTTAGTATTCTTCTGTCATTAATTTTTGCAACAAAATTTTCAAAACCAAGATTTAAAAATGTCTTTGCTGTTGTGTTGATAATATCTATTTCAGCATTAACACTAGGGTCTCCTAGAATATCAATATCACATTGGATAAATTGTCTGCTTCTGCCCCTTTGTGGTCTGTCTGCACGGAATGAATAATCAATCTGCATTGACTTAAATGGTTTTGGAAGCGAGTTTTGATTTCCAGAGAAAAGTCTTACCATTGGAACTGTTAAATCGTATCTTAAACCAATATCAACAATATCCTTTTCTGTTAAGTTCTCTTTCGCAAGGTCAAGTTTTTCACCTCTTTTCAAAACCTTATAAATTAACTTTTCATTGTCGCCACCATCACTTCCAATTAAATTATCAATATCTTCAAGTATTGGTGCGGAAATTTGCATAAATCCATATTTTTTATATGTCTTTATAATTTCACCTCTTACATATTCTCGAACAATCATCTCCTTTGGAAGATAGTCGTTTGTTCCCCTTACTGGACTTAAATTTTTTTTCATAATTTTCTCCTAATTTTTGCAAAATATCTTTGTCAATATATTATTTTAACCCAACATAAATATTGGTACACTTCTAAGTTTATGTCTGTCCATCTTAAAGCCTTGAATTTGTCCATCTGCTGAAATTTTGAGTGCCACACCGTATTTTGAAAGTGTCTTACTTGCAGCAAGCCTTCCGCCAGAGAAACCTCCCGTCTCAATCAGAATAATAGCACCTACTGCAACAATTTCTCCCTCGTTATTTATTATTGTCGCACCATCAACAGACAACAACTCTTGCCTTAGTTTTCTGTCTAGTTCGTAAAACTTTCGATTGTTTATAACTTTCATTAAGTTCGCTGTTTTTGCACATTTCGCCTGCCTCATAAAATCATAATAAGGCATTATTTCTTGTTCATCATTTATGTTTTCACTGAAAAACGATTGCCTGTTTCTCTGTTCGCACTTTTTCAAATAGTATTTTTCTAAAAGCAGGTCGCTTTCATCAATATGCTTTAAAACATTGTCATCTTGGTCTTTATCCAAATGGACAACGCAACCCCCAGTTCTTGCATAACTTACATCAAGTGCAGAAAGATATATTGCCTTTCTTGTGCTGTCCGCTGTTTCACTTGTTTTATCTGCAATTCTGTCAATAATCTCTTCGTGGCTGTATCTTGACCAAACACCACATTTTTTTGCAAACACCAAATTCTTTTGATGGAATAAAAGCACATCTCCCGTTCTTGAAAGAGCAACACCAACACGACTTCCAGAACAAATATTAGCCATATCCACATAGTCAAAAGGTGCGTTAATATTGCTTTCTTTCGAGTCCGGTATTGAAAGGAAATTCAATAAATACCCATCACTTGAAATTTTTAGGCAAGTATGTATGCCATCTGCTAAAACAGCACCAAAATTTTCGTTCAAGATTTTTGAAATGTGCAAGTTTGGATTCATATTTTTTGATGCCTTAATATTACAAATAACAAAACCAAAAAGAGCCCTTTGCCCCTCATATGTTCGGTTACCCCAATCGGTCATTTCACGAACTATTGAAAGAATCGTTTCATACGAGTTTTCTGAAATACTTTTACAAATCGCTTTTTCAATAATATGTTGTTGAAGTACCGACTTATAATCATCTTTTGTTTCTTCATTATTGTATACTTCTAAAAGTTCTGTAACAATTGACCTTACAAGGTTAACCTCAAAATTTTTAAATGGTTGAGTTCTTTTTATTACAAGCCTTGATTCATCTGTTTTCTGAAATTTAACAAGCAGACTTCCAGACGACCCCATAGCAACAACTGCATCACGAGGTGATGACTCTTCTTCCCCGACAATTTCAGAGCCGGTAAAAATCGACAATACATTTGACTTCAAAAATTCTACGAATTGATTTTTATCCACTCTCTGCGCCCCCTTTATTTGGTCAAAATTTTATGGCATTCTCTTTAATGTTTTAAAGTAAACTTTTTTAAATTTTTCTATGTCCACATTCAAGGCAACTTTAACATTTGATGTGCTTGACTTGAAATCAAACTTTAATATGCCCGCATTTGCAAGGTCGCTGTATTCAATCCAAACTCTTGAATCAACTATATCAAACATTTCTGGGTTAGATACAGCAAACACCGCACATAGGTCGTGAGTTGCAACCCCATCTTTTACGTGTCTGTCTCTATATGACCTGAAAATCTGCTCAAACATTGCACCGGTTGCATTTGCAATCTTCGTTTTATAGACATCTTCATAAGACAAATATGCTGTATGTCCGTGGTTGCTTGGAACAATTAAAATGTCCTCGCCTGAATTTAAAACAACCTCTGTCGCAACATTATCAAAAGCAACATTAAAACTTGAATAAGGCTTTGCATGCTTACCAATGTCTTCAAACAGCCCGCCACTTATAACAATCTTTTCAATCTTCTTTTTATCATCTGGATAGGCATTTAAAAGTTTTGCAACATTTGTTGATGGTCCAAGTGCAATTATGGTTGTAAGTTCTTCGTTTTCTTGCAACGCTTCGTGCATTGCAGACACAACATCTGTTTCAACAGGCTTGATTTTTAGTGGCTCAAAATCATATTCTCCCATTCCTGTTTTTCCGTGCACTTGAAGAACAAAAGGCTTTTTAGACAAAATCCCATCTTCGCCTTTAGCGACTTTTACCATACCTTTTTGTATAAACTGCAATATATTTAATGTGTTTGTTGTTACATTATCAACGCCAGTATTTCCACCACCCGTTGCAATCAATGTAACATTAAGGTTCTTCAAATAACACGCCAGTGCAATCGCAATAGCATCATCAACACCCGTGTCAACATCTAAAATCACATTCTTTTTTGTTTGTTTTGCCAAAACACACTCTCCCATAATCAATCATTCGTTTTTATTTTAATATATTTATCAAAAAAAGTAAATAACTTTGGTCATCTATTTTTGAAAAAAACTAAAAAAATAACAACAAAAATACAAGATTTGTATAATTGTTGTTATCTACCACATCCACTATATATTTTCAATTAATTCTGCAATTGCCTCCGGAATTTTCCTGCACACATCATAGACATTGTTCTTGTATTGCATAAAAATACTCTCTTCGCCACTTCCCTCAACATCAGTCAATAGTTTTAGTCCATAAAAATCAATTCCATTTGAGTAAGCCACCTGACCTATTGCACCTATTTCCATATCTACGACACTTGCACCAAGTAAATAAAACTTTTCCATTTCAGACTTGATAAATGTAAATCTGTCAGCAGATGAGACACTTGAAACAACAAAAGCACCACCTTTGTATTTTTTATAAGCACTCTCGAAATATATACAATCATAGTCTTGCATATACCCAACACTTACATCATCTAATTCAGATAGGTCAAAATCATATTGCGAGACTTTATCAATCAAAGCAACATCTCCAACCCTTTGCGTCTTAGGGTCTTTTCCTCCCGCAGTTCCAAAATTAATAATCATCTCGATATTATACTTATCTATCAAAATTTGTGTCGCCATTCCAGCATTTACCTTTCCAATTCCACCGACAATCAGTACAAATTCTTTGCCTTTAAAAACACCTTGATACACTTTCTTTTTTGCAATTTCTGTAATTGCCTTAACTTCCGCCTCTTTCAAAAAATGCTCTGCCTCTTTTTCCATAGCAACGACAAAACCAATCATTATATTTTCTCCTCTTTGATTATGATATCCGTTTAAAGCTCACATTGTCAACAATATTTAGCCAACGCAAGCAATTTATTTGCATTTTAAAGCGTAAAAAGATTATAATTCAAGCAAGGAGAATATTATGCTTAGTCCAAAACATAAAGAGAATATTATCGTTGGAGTAGTAAGCTCGAATAAATTTAATTGGTACATTTTGCCGGTAACCGTTGCACTTTTAGATTTGTCTAAACTTAAAAGTAGCACAAGAGAATACTACTTGTCGCACACATCATTTAAAAATATTAGACAAGCCTCTCAAAATCTTTCAAGCGAGAAAGAAGTTAAAGAATTTATGCTTTCCATAAAACCATTTTTAGTTTTCAGCGAACAATTGTCAAATATGCTTGCGCACGCATCAAAAGGCAAAGGTAATTTTGCAAATGACTTTTGCCCTGCAATTCTTTATGATTTCGATAAATCAAAAATGTTATATTCAAGCGAAATTTTTGATGTTCACGCAAGGTGCCTGCCCAATTTGTGGACAGCAGAGAAAACAAACTTTTTGGAAATCGTTCCAAGAAAGCACCAATTTTGGAAGCTCATATAACAAGCGTAAAAGCAAACAATGGTTACTATATTCACTGTTAAAGTTTAACTTTTCCCACGCTCTTTTTGAATTTCACTGTCCAACTTATACCAATTAAGTATGGTTTTATATATTTTGTTTGTTGCTTTCAAATTTACTTTTCTACCTATGATAACCTCTTTTTCTATATGTCCATCTGCACCATCTTTTGCAAGTCTAATTTTTAACTTGCCAGCTTTTAGGTTATCAAAAGCAAGATAGTAATTTACATATTGAGGAAACTTTTTCTTATTTCTAGCAAATTCAACAGCACCCTCGAGTTTTGCCTCGGGTGTTTCTTTTATCATCAAGAAAAGCAAATTTTTAAAGGCAAGTTTTGGGTTTTCTGCAAACCTTAAAAGCAGAGTCCTTGTCTTGTAGTTAGTTAAAATTTGCTGATACTCCTGTCTGTCCTGTTGATTAAAAACTTGTAGTATTTGACTGTCAATCACAATGGTGTTTTTTGCGAGTCTTAAAAAGAAAAACAAAGTGTTCGTTCCCATTTCATTAGCGAATTTATACAGGCTTGTTAAATACTCCTTTTTGAGTGTTTTGTCGTTTTCAACCTTAACTTTTAAAAGTGATTTTAAATATTTTTCATCTTTACCATAAACCGCAAAGGAAAGGATTTCAAGTTCGCCGTTTATAAATGGCAAATAAAATTCTGCCATTTGTGAAACTTCATCACAACCAAAACAAGAATCTCCCTCTTCAAGCGATTTTTTTGTGTAAAACCTGTGATTTGCCACCTCCCACTTGTGAGGCTTTCCAATCCATTCGACAATATTTTCATTCTCGACCGCCTCGGAATTGTATGCGAGGTATCTAACAATTTTTCCGCCCTCAGCACAACCAAATCTGCCAAAATCAAAATAGTCAACATTGGAAAAATAATAGCACGGATTTTCTTTTGAGTTGTCCTTTAAATACTCTTGAACTTTCTTGTGCTCCACAACATTTGTCGCGTGCAATAACACAAACTCTCCCTGCTTTGACACAATATGAATGTATACTTTTTTATCCTTTCCAAAGACTGCATTTTCAAGCAATGAGCACAATGTTTTTGAGTTGAATTTTTTAATATTAACATCAACTTTTTGAAACTCATTTAGAAAAGAAATATCTAATTTTTTCGAATATACAAAATTCGAATTTACCTGTAAATAATCAAAAATATTCACTTTCATTACCCCCCAAAATGCATTATCAAAACAAAATCTGCCCACATATGAAAAAGTGGACAGATTTCATTTTTTATTTTACATATTGAATGAAGTTGCTCCAAGTTCCTGGGAAGAATTGGAACACAACAATTAATGCCATTGCAGAGTAGAAAATAACTCTGATAAAGAATGGTTGACGACTTGTAACCTGAAGCCCAACCACAAGCATAAGCGTTAGTGGTGCGTAGAATTTTAAAATGTTTAAAACATTCATAATTCCCGGACTTGATATAAACGCCCAGTTTGAATTAATTAAAAGCACCAAATATAAGACAATTGTAAAAAATGCAATAGTTTCTGCTAAAAGCCCCAAAATGTCTGCAAAACCATTGCCTGTAACTTTATTTCTTTTAGACATAATAAATCACCCCTCTTTTTTGATAAATCTATTATATAGTTCACGAGAACAATTTGCAAACTTTTTAAACCACTTTTTAACAAACTTTTAAATTTTGTTAAAAACTTTGTTTTTAAACCCCTAAAACACACAAAAAACTGCGTATTTATGAATTTAGTTGTTTACAAATTTAATTTGAGTATGTTATTATATATATTGTACATACATTATTTATTAGCAGGAAATTATATGAAAAAAAGAAAGATTTTTATTCCAATACTCTCGGTGGTTATAGCACTACTTGGAGTACTTGGTGGATATATGATAGGCTCGCAAGTAGCTGGCAAAACTTTTATTAGCGACCAATACGCAAACCTTACAAGAGAAGAATTATTTGATGATATATCAAAACTAAATTACAAGGGCAAAACCCCAGACCAATTTACAGGTGCAGAGGTTTTTCAAATTTCACAAAAGATACTCTTGAGTTCAGATTACTATAAATCTGTTGGTTATGGCGTTCTTGACACAAGTCTTGGCGTGCAACAATCAACCTATACCCTTGATGAAAAGAAAGGCGACAACATTCACGTTGCTTTCGTAACTGCCAGCCCCTATGTAAAAGTTGCCCAGCAATCATACTTTCAGATTGGTGGCAATATTGATATGCAACACGGAAACAATAAAGATAGCGTTTATGAAAATGTTGTATGGACAGATAAATACGACCACTACACTTGGGAAAGTTACATAGAAAAATTTGGAAGAGAAGCAAACATTAACACAACCTACATAATCTCAAACAAAACTGCCCTATCTCAATCTTTTGATGGAAAGAACGGAAACATCTATACATTTACAATTGAACTTGACCCGGTGCTTTCGACTTTCTCTTATGCAATACAGATGGGTGCAAATATGGGGATTGAAGCATCATCAATCGTGTTTAGCAGGGTTGCGGTAACCTTTTCAGTTGATGAAAACTTCCGCTTGCTTGCACAAGACAAAATAGAAAATTATTCCTTCCCTATGTACGGAGTTACCGTATACTTAGAAGGAACTGTTCACAACGAAACTGTTTATACTGAAGGATTATTATGAAACTAAAAAAAATTTTATTCAATGTTATAATTTTCGTACTGTTCTTTGCTGGAACTTTTGCTTGCGTTATGTACGCAGGATATGCAAATATGAAACAGCAAGAACTTGAAAAACAAAGAACTAACGTAGATGCTGGAAACAATGAGTTTTTAACATCACTTGTTCAAAACATAACAACAGCAGAAAGTCTTGGGGGAAATGTCTCTCTTAAAAGTACATCAGGCAGAACAAACATTTCTGGAATAGTCGAACTGTCCAACAGTGGCGGGATTAAAGCCCACGCAACACTTAATGGATATTTTGAAAACACAGATATTGAGCTTGTCGCATATTACATAACCGACACTTTGTATTTAACATATGAAAATATGAATATATCTTTCAATGTTGAAGATACCATATCTGCCCTATCTAGCATTTTGAATGGCGTAACAGGTGGAAGCCTTTCTGAACTTATTAGCCTTGAAACTTTGCAAACAGCATTAACCGATATAAAAACAACTGAACTTGCATCAGGCGGACAAAAGGTCGAAATTTCAGTTCCATACATTGGTGATTTATATATTATAACTAACGCAAAAGATGTTCCTATCTTTATGAGTGCTACAAATGTTCAACTTAATAATGATGTATACTCTCTAACTGTAAACCTAAACAGCGAAAGCAAACCATTCACTGTTGATACATCAATTTACTCACACATTGAAGTAAATAATTACAGTGAAATTATTTCAAGCATTGTTAAAATCATCACAGAGGGTGGCGCAACATTTGTCGGTAATATAATCTCAGAAAACCTACCTTATCCAATAGATGTTGAATTAACAATCAATAAAGAACTCGAAATTTTGCTTTCTCTTCAATTAGATAATGTTAAAGCACAAGCATTTTACAGTGGAGATACCATTTACATTGATTTATTCAATAATATTTTATCAACATCAGTTGATGACTTAATGAAATTGATAAATCATTACTCTTCAACTACAACATCAAATTTCGAACTAAAAGTTATTGATAAAAGCCAACTTGAACTTAACACGAGCATAGGCTCATTTACAATTGGTTTCGATATTCAAAATTCAAATCTTAATAACATCTATGTAAATGGTGCGGAATTTACAATTGACCTACAAAACATAGGCACTGTAAAAGAAATTAACTTCCCATATGAAAAAGCGAAAAACATTTCATATCAAAGCCTTTCATCAACAATTGATAAATGTATAAACCTCATTTCTGCAAACAAATACAGCATTGAAATAAGTGGCAAGATCAATGATTTGCAAATATCTGGAAATTGCTACGCAGAGTTAAACCAAAATAAAACCTCAATTAAAAACTTTGCATTCTGTGGCAGACTTTCTGGGAAAACGCTTTCTTTATATTACACAGATGACTATTATTTTCTTTCGTATAATGGCACAAATATTAAAGTTTCAAGTGAATGTGTAAACGACCTTATTGATTATTTTAGCAACGAAACACAAGTTGACTACATTGATTTTAATGATGTGATAGATTTTATAAAAAATACTGCAATAAAACTGCAAATCAACTCAAGCTCTTCTCTTTCACTTGTAAATGCGACATCTTCAATTTCTGCACTTTTAAGAGACAATGTAGCAGAGTTCAGTGCAACAAATATCTGCATTGCAGAAAACATTCTTTCTGTAAATGCTAAAATCTATACAAATAGCACGGCATTTAAAACATATCTGTCAACTCTTGACAAGTGCAATTTCACAGATTGTTCAAAATCTGATGACCTTGTAAAAATTGTGGCAAACACAGCAAAACAATCTTCGGCAAGTTACACAGGAAATATAAGCATACAATTGATTCCATTTGAAATAGTAAATGTTGGTATTGACCTCAACACCTATTATCAAAACGGAAAACTCAAACTTGTGGCAAACCTTACAAATCTACCAAGACAAACAGTACTTACAAGTTATAACACACTAACATACAAGAATCACAAAGCGACCGTTACAATCTATAATGGCAAAATAAATATAGTTCGAACAATTGAAGAAAGATTCACCAATACAACAAGGATAGAAACCAATACAACCTACAACCTTAATCAAATCAATATTGATACATTAGGCGAAATAATGGGGCTATCTGCATATAGTCTTGGACTTATAAAAAACTCTTCTTCAAACAGCAACTTTGTAATTGACTCAGGAGCACTTGCAAAAGGAATTGAAAAAACAGACACCTCGCTTATTCTTTCAACAGATATTTTCAAGACAATTGGACTAAGCGAAGTTCAAACTAAACTTTACCACGACTCAAAACATCTAACCGAATTAGTTGTTGATTGTTCAATTAAAAACTCCTTGAAAATGCATATTTCACTTACAAAGAAATAAAT
>JAZNEY010000063.1:0-11290 GCA_045588795.1 Clostridia bacterium
TGCAACGAAACCTTATCAAATACTTTTTGTAAATTTGTTTTACCCTCAACTGCATTAAAATCTCCCAGAGCGTAAACATTATTATCCAAAACGAAATTTTGAAATTTATCAAAAATACTTTTAAATTCTGTTATGTTTCTATCAAATCTATGAAAAGGCAAGAGACTAGCACTCAATATGTTACACCTTTCATTTTTGTCATTTGTTATTGTTACTGCCAAGTAACCTTTATCGTGAGTGTGATATAAACCTTTGCTTGTTTGTTTTGTAAGATTTGGATTTTCGAAAAATTGTTTTGTGATAAGTTTAATAGGAAATCTTGAAAGTATAGCAACACCAAAGTTTGCATTTTCTATTAAATGACAAGGACTATTTTCAAAAGTTTCGTAATATTTAAGACCTGTCAATGCACTCAAATTTTCCATATATTTAAAACTTTCAGTTGTTACAACCTCTTGAAGAGCAATCACATCAATGTTGTTTTCAATAATCATTTTAGCAATGTCATTTAAGCATCTATCATCAGTATTTGCTTCTTTCATTTTATCAAAAAACTCACCCTTATAATCATTAGTATTTATTCCTGCACCAATATTCCACGTTGCAATCTTCACAATCTTTCCCCTTTACTTTTTGATTTTAATTGTTTTTAATAAATTCAAACTATAACAACTGATTTACATTATAATATAAATAAAAATATAAAGCAAATCAATCTGCAACCAACTTGATTTCATTTTTTAATATAAAACTATTACTACAAAAGATAAAAAACACTAGCAACCTAGTGTTTTTTATCAATTTTCTTAAAATTGACCGCAACTATCTTCTTCACCATTGTTTAAAGTATATTCATTAACCCTAGCAAGATATCTTTCTTTGGCCTTTTCAGGCAACGAACTTGCAATCAATTTAACCCATTCTTCACTACAATCTTCACCGTTAATGACACACCTATAATCATCAACAACAAAGTCCCAACACTCATTGTTGTCTGCAGTATTTACAAGTTGACCGTAAAATCCTTGTTCACCAAAACCCCAATTTATTATACTTGAACGAAAATTACCCCTAGTCATTTCTTCTAATTGTGGATACGCCAAAGAAAATATCAGTTGCTTAACATATACACAAGGTGAATAATACACATCTTTACTTCGAGCCGCTTCTATCTCACCCCTATCCATTACACGAGTTATAATTTCCTTATAAGTTTTAATCTTATCTTCTAGTGATTGTATCTCTTTTTTGTTTTTTTCTATATGATACTCATCCATCGACTTGGTAGGATAACCATTTTCAAGTTGATTCTCTTTTAATTCAATCATTTCCTCAATTACTTCAAGTGCACTTTCTTTTCCGCTTTTAGTAGCCATTTCAAGTACTTCATTCAATTCAGCAATTTCAGCTTTTAATTTGGCTTCTGTACTTTCAATTTCTGATTCCAGCTTTGATACACAATAATAACAATATTCTAGCTGTCTTTCAAACTCTTCCAATTCATAAAGCAAAGCCAACGCCATCATTGTTTCGATTTGTGCATTATTTTCATTAATAGCTTTTATTGCACACGAACGAGTTGTTCTAATATCAGTCCTCTCAAAACTTGAACGAATATCTTCTTCTGTTAAATTCCTCTTCATAATAAAACCCCCTCTTTATTGCAAATAATAGTAACACAAAAAGTGTGAAAAGTCAATACGCTTCAAAAAATTTCATCATTCATCACAAGTAGAACACCTACATACTAACAATTATTCATTACTCAATCATAAATAAGAAAAATTAGACATAAAAAAACCGAACATAAAGTTCGGTTTAATTTTTGGTGCCGAAGGCGGGACTTGAACCCGCACATTGTCTCCAATATCGGATTTTGAGTCCGACGCGTCTGCCAATTCCACCACTTCGGCAAAAATTTTTCTATCCAAGAAAACTATCCCTTGAACAGATAATATAATAACACAAGATAAGCCCTTTTGCAAGTATTTTAAAGAAAAATTTAAATTAATATTAGCACCTACTCTTTTTAAAACTTTCTTAAAATCTGTTTAATTTTTGAGAAAATGAACAAACTACAATTAAACGAAATTAAAGGAGAGATTAAAATGTCATTTAACCCATTTGAAGAAAAGCCTGAGAAAATCGAGAAAGGCTTATGCGATTTTGAAAAAATGTATCCAAAAAACTACGACAAGGATTCAACCGACCCTTACACAAAAACGAGGGTAATTTTAATGAACGGGACCGAATACGAATCTGTATGGTGTGGGCATAATTTTTCAAGGAATTGTCCAGACAATGACCTACGAAGAGAACTTGCACTTATTAGAAAAGTTGAGCAAATCCAACAAAAAAGAATTGCCTCACTAAAACCAATTAACGAAACAATTCTTGAAACTACTATTGGCTACGAGCAACTCGCTGTTGACCTAACAGCCATAATGGCAGAAAACGAAAAAGACCCTGTCGTTAAAAGTGCACTTGACTTTGCCCTTTTAGAGGACTTCGACCATTTGTATCGTTATTCAAACCTACTTGATATGGATGATGGAATCCACGCAGAAAGACTTGTTGGCGAGTACACCGAAATCACACCGGGGAGGCCAACCGTCTCTGAACACAGGCACCCATTTGATGAACTATCTTATTGGATAGACAATAAAACAGCAGACCCACTTACAAAACTTCACGCCTGCATTATAACCGCCGCAGAACAACAAACAATGAACTACTATATGAACATTGGCGGTTTCTATAAAAACGACCTTGGCAGAAAATTATACAGCGAAATCGCAATGATTGAAGAGCAACACGTAACAAGATACGGAGGTTTAAAAGACCCAACACTTACCTACCTTGAAAACTGCTTAAATCACGAATATACTGAATGCTACTTATACTATTCTTGCCTGCAAGATGAAAGCGACCCAGAAATTAGAAAAATTTGGGAATTGCACCTAACTCAAGAAATAGCACACTTACATAAAATTGCACAACTTTTAAAGAAGTATGAAAAGAGAGACTGGCAAGAAGTTATTACAAAGCCAGCATTTCCAAAACTTCTACACTTCAAGCCTAACAAAGAATATGTAAGAAATATTATTGCAGAAACTGTTAATATGACGGCAGAGATGGAAGAATATGTTGATGCTTGCAAATATTCTAGCGACAGATTTGGCAATGTTCAAAGCATTATGAACAAAGATATTGAAAAGACCCCATCACACGCAGTAATTTCAACATATATTTCAAAACACGGAAAAGATTACAGATATGAAGAGACTCCTAACCCTTGCAAAGAGTTACAAAATCGAGAAAAAGACAACACAACGGTTGGCCGTTGTATAGAAAAATAGATAAATAATAAAAGTGTATCAAAATCTTTGATACACTTTTATTTTGCATTATACTTTATTAATCTAAAATCATTGAAACAGGAAGAGCAAAAACAACACCTTTGACAGAAGTTTTAAACCCGGCTATTGCATAAATACTTTTGATTACTGGATAAACAATTTCATCATTCACAACCATCATAACAACTTCCTTTTCGGGAGCAATATCAAAGCCAAAAAACCTTTTCTTGTGTGAAGATGTTCCTCTTCCATCTAAAATAAAAGCACCTTTGGCTCCATTTTCGCTTGCAACCTTAACGACTTGATAAGCGTACCCCTTTTTAACAACTGCCACCACAAGTTTCGAAACTGGCTCTTTAACACTGTCTTTTCCAGATGATAATAAATCAACCGGAAAAGATAATCCGACTTGCTTTTCAATAACCTCTTTTTCTGTACCTTTCATAATATAACCTCTCTCCCATTTAAAAATTATAGAAACAACCCCTTAGCACCCATATACCCCTCAATATCGAGCGTAAGACCAAGCCCAACACCAGGAGCCGAAAAATTGACTTCGCTATCAATTGCAACAACAATATTATCAGCATCTTCCTTTCTTGCGACTGCAAATATAACAATATATGGTGTGTTATTAATTCCAAGAAGTTCAAGGCTCATATTTTTACCTATCCCCTCACCGACTTCACGAAGCAAAACTCTTCCACCGAGATTTTCAAGCCTTGAAATTATAGCATCTTCAAGAGACAACTTTGCAATTATCAAGATCATTTTAAGTTCATCAATATCATCTATTTTAAACTTTTGCATTTTATTTAGTTCTTTTATTCTTTTCTCTTTGACCATAGTTTAATAAGACCCTCCATATTCTCTTTCGTGCCTTATGCGTAATTTTTCAATATTAGAGAATTCATCTTCCGTTCTTGATAGTCTAAGTAGCATTTTTTGACTTTTCTTAACTTCCGCATCAACAAGCATTTTATAAACAAAACCAAGGATTTCAACCACCAAAACTGGCGTCATAACAATTATACCAACCGTTCCAAAACCACTAGCACTTCCCCCAGCAAGAGCCATCATTATTGGATAAATAAAAGCAATAATTAAAGTTCCCGAGGCGACACCACCAGAATCAAACGCAATTGCACTGAACAATCTTGGAATAAATGGCATAAGCAAAAAGATTAAACCATAACCAATACCAAATATCCACCATATTGAAATGTTCAAATAGATTCTAACAACGCTCAAAACGACAGCAAGCACAATCGCAAAAGCTATTGCACCTATAACAAGTCCAGACCTTATATTTCTGTTTGTAACATCTTCTATTTGTTTAGCAAGGTTTTTAATTGCTGGCTCACAAAACACAATAAAGAAACTCAACACTGCACAAATCACAATTGATAATGTTTCATTATTTGCAGAGAATAATGCATTGCCTACCTCATACCCCATATTTGAAAATCCAAATTCAATTCCAAACAAGAACAGGTAGAATCCAACAAAAGTCACAAAAGAGCCAAACAAAAGTTTTCGTTTTTCTTGCCAAGATATTTTAATATAAAGAGCCTCAAAAATAAAAAACACAACCACAAGCGGAATAAGTGAAAGCAAACAGTCAAAAAGCGTATTCAGCCAAATAGACCTCTCACTTGAAGCAACCACCGTTGATGTCCCTCCTCCATCAAAGAGCAAAAACATAATACACATCATCAAAAGTGCACCACTTGCTGAAAGCGAAATCAATCCAAAGTTATCTGCCCCACTATTTGTATTTCTTGAATGAGACACAATTTTTGCAACACCGATACCAAGAGCAAGCAAGAATGGCGAAGTTATAACCCCAATTGTTCCAGCCCCTGCATCAAGGCTAATCGCAAACGACCTTTCGCTTAGAAATACCGAGAGAACCGCCACAACTATATACATAATTGAAAGCATAATATTTAGTGAAAAGCCATTAATAATTCTAACTAAGCCAACTGCAAGCATAATGCCAACACCAAGCCCTGCCCCAACCAAAATTGTCCATTTGGGAATAGACACACCAGCAACAACAATCTTGCTTGCCAAAACTTGAAAGTCAGGCTCTGCTATTGTTGACACAATACCAAAAATCAAACCAAATATTATAAATATATAAAATTGCTTTTTGTCGGTTACCGAGTTACCCACATATTCACCCATTGGAACAATGCTTATATCAAGCCCTGTTAAAAAAACAACTTGACCCAAAACCAAAAGCACTAGTCCAACAGCAAAAGATATTAGCGTTGCAGAAGCAAACTTATACATTGTGAAATGTATAAGCAAAACAATCGCCGCAACTGGCAGAACTGAAAATGTTGCTTCCTTTAACTTTTGTAACATTATAAAATCCTATGTGTTTTAGATTATATCTCCCCCACCTGTTCCAGATATAATATCAATGTCAATAGCCCTTTTCTTTTTTCTTTGCACAGGAGATTTCTTAGGTTTTGGTGTTTCTTGAACAACTGGCACCGGATTTATAGCAGGAATCACTTTTTCATCTTTCTTTTCAGGTTTCACCTCACCCTTAGTTTTCTTCATAAAGTCCTCAAAGAAACTGTCAAAATCTGCATCTTCTTGATTCTGTTCACTTTCCTCCATATCAACAGGTTTTAACAGAATATCCTCCTCATCAAGAAAGGCATCTTTCTTTTCCTCTTTTACCGGTTCTGGTTTTTGAACAACCGGTGCAGGTTTTTTAATTGCACCAATATCAACAACATCAGTTGACGCAAGTTTTTGATTAGTTGATGAATACTTATTATAATAAGCAAGCCCAGAGTTCACACCATATCCACGAGACCTCGAGTTCCCATTTGAATTGTCAAAGAAATCACTTGTTGGACTGCTAGAAATTGCAGAAACCAAAAATGAATCATCACTATTATTTGTGTTTTCGAAATTTACAGGATAATCATTTAAATTATTGTTTTTCTTTTTTCTCCTAAACAGTCCCATTTTATTCCTCCATTAATATTTAATATCAAAAGTAATCGACTTCCCATTCGATAGTGAAATGTTTTCAATTACAGGATTTAGGATATTGACATCATACCCCTTAACCTTTTTAACGCCTTTTAAAAGCATCAAGTTAAATGTGGTGTTTTTAAGAGCCTTACAAGTAACAGTTGCACTGCCTTTTCTGTCGTCCCACGATAAATCTACCAAAACATTCACGTTGGTGTTTACCGAAGTAATTGAGCCAGATGCCCAAAGTGCAGGTTTTGATTGAAGCACCGCTATGTTTTTTCCACTTGACACAACAAGACACTCTGCAATACTTGAAAGCAAAAGTTGATTTCCAATAATATTGAAATAGTTGTCTCCATCAGTATAAGCACATAAATTCGTTTTGTCGTTATTAAAAAACATCAAATTTCCAGACATAAAGTTCGAAATCATATATCTCAAAATACTAACACAAGCATCACCATGACCAAGCACACTAGCCATCTCCGCAAGTCGCCCAAGCGAAACAATATTTTGCGCAAAAAGTGCTTTATCAATTTTCTGAACAACTGTATTAAGATATGGTGCAATCACCGCAGTGCTTGAGTGAAGTGTTACATCTTTTGTTCCAAAAACTGGATACAAATGCATTATGCCTGCACTCTTATAACTGTTTTCATCATCAGAATACTCTGCAAGAATATTTGAATTTACCTTGTTTTGTGGCAATATGTTCAAAAACTTTTGATAAGCAACAATATCACTAATTGGCACAGAATAATTATTTGATGCACTAATAATGTTGTTAATCAAAGTTCTAACAACCGAGAAATCCGCTGGACAAGATTTATAAACACCAACCTTTTTATTCTCAAAATATTTAGACTTTCCATAAGGCGAGTAAGATGGACAACTTACAAGATTTCCCATTTGGTCAGCATAAAAATAATTCATATAGAATTTTGCGATTTCACACATAAAAGGAAGTGCATCACTTTTTAAAAATTTTACATCTTTAGTCCACAAGAAATAATCATAAAGCATATTCGCAATGACTGCGCCACTCACAACCGTTGCAATATCGCTTGCCTTTGTGGAACCAGTAATTCCCGTTCCTCTTGCCAAGATAAATGGAACCATTAGCCCCTTAGACTTATAAATTCTGTTAGCATTCTTTTTAAGGTCATCAGAATATTTCAAGAAATAATCAACAATAGATTTTAATTTTGTCAAGTCGCCAAGCATACCACAAGGACTATACATAGCAGGAATTTCACAAGCAGAGTCCGGAACAGCATTTTTATTTGCATAGTGATATGACCAAAGTCCTGTAACGAATGGCAATTCAACATCACTTGAAATCCCAATCGCATTTAGATATTTTGCAAAATGGAAAAGTTTTTCATAAATCAATGTACTATTTTCATTAAATCCAGCAATTAAATTATCAACATAAGTTTCTTTCTCGTTTGAAATAGAAAGCTCGCACTTGCTCATCATTTTAGAGTAAAGAGCAAAATGTTCTTTAAATGCTTTTTCATAACTTGGTTGCTTAATTGCAAGCAAATCACCTTTTATTGTTTGCCACTCACGGTCCTTGCTTTTTGCTACATAGGTTTTAATTATTACAAGCACCCTTTCTGCATTATCAACTTTTAAAGACTTATCGAGAGATTGCAAAGTCGCCCTGTTGTCAACAACAACTCTTGCCACAGCACCAATGTTAATTCCATTATGTTCTTGATTAAAACAAATTGTAGTTGCTCCAATTTCAGTTTGCTCACTTTCAGCATAAGGTGCAATCTCGCCATTGAACGAAGCTCTTGATTTGTCGTGTGAACGAAGTGAAAGCTCAAGAGAGATAGTTCCCGCTCCAACCTTTGAAATCTCATAATAAATCATTCCATTTGCACAAGACACAAAGCAAGACCTGTCAATCTTTGTTCCAACATCACCAAAACCAACACTTGCCTCACCATTTTCCATATTTATTTGTCTGTAATATTGAGTAACGTGTTTGCCAGCAATGGATTGTTCTATGCAAAAATCAGCAACAGGAAAAGGACAGACTTCTGTTGGTTGATATTTCTTCATCTCAAAAGCCTTTTCAATAGTCATTCCAGCCATTACTTGGTTTTTAGAGTCAACCCACTTTCTAACTTCTTTCATTTTATCAGAAATATCAGGAAGCACGCCAACAGACCCTTGCCAAACGGAATTAATATTCGATATCATCATTTTTTCATAACGAACACCGCCTTGAACAAGTGCGCCAATCTTTCCGTTTCCAATAGGCAAAGAAGTCTCCCAAGAAGATAAAGTATTTGCCGGCTTGTTGTATTTTAGTACCATTTTGTTGCGATTAATCTTTTGCATTTACAATTTCTCCATAGTAATTCTTTAACTTAATATATTTATTATATATCAAACAACTCCAAAATACAAAATGTTTAACCGACTTTTTAATTATATATTAAAAAAAATAAAAGACTGGATTTTTCCAGCCTTTTGAAGTTTAACCATTAAAAATTTTTGCTTGTGGGGTTGATTTTAACCGAGCAAACTTTTCTTCCCAATACTTTTTGCCACTTTGATATATAATTTCTAAAACATTAAGTTCTCCCCAAAAATAAAATCCCAGTGAGCCCGGAATACTATTAACCTCTCCAAGATACAACTTCCCACTGTCTGTATCATATATAAAATCAACCCTTACAACCCCGCACATATCAAGCGTATTGTAAATTGTTTTCGAGTGTCTTATAATTTCATTTTTTAGTCTAACTGAAATATCGGCAGGAATCTTTCTTTCTGCGCCTTCCATCAAACTTCCCGTAAGCCCTGAAATCTTTAAGCCAGTTTTTAAACCTTTAGAGTTCCCTCCACCCATATATTTATCACTAAACGAAATAATCACACTACTTGTTAAAGGTTCTTCAATGCTTGAAGCAAGCACCCTGCCATCTTTTTTTATTAGACAACAATTAAACTCTCTTTTATTGATTATTGCTCTTTCTACCACAATCCTATCATCAAACTCAAACGCAAGATTTACACACTTTTCAAATTCTTGCAAATTGCCTGCAAGCGATACCCCCACACTACTTCCTTGTCTTGCTGGCTTTATCACGACCGGAAATCCAAACTGCCCTACTTGTTCATTGATTTTGTTTCTGTGTATAATCCATTCTGATTTTGTAAACACAAAAAAGTCAACGGTTGGAATATCTTGTGCAAGCGAAATGAGTTTTGTAAAATATTTATCCATTGCCATTTTTAATGATGCCGAATCCCCCGTGCTTGTTGGAATTTTACACATTTCTAAAATGCTTGTTATATCCCCCGACTCACCAATATCTCCGTGACAACAATTGACAACAAAGTCAACTTGAAATATTTTTTTAAGTCGCCCATTCCGCTTTTCAAGATATAGCCAATTCGAGCCTGTTAAAATTTTCACTTTTTTAACTTTTGAAAAATCAGGCTTTCTGTAAAAACCAAATGAGGACAACAGGTCGCCAATAAACCAATTATTTTCTCTGTCAATATAGCATAGAGAAACACTCACATTATCAAGTTTGTACTTTTTATAAATTTGTAGCGCAGTTATAATTGACACATCATGCTCAGTTGAATTACCTCCAAAAATTATAAGAATATTTTTATCCATTTTACCCCCCTTTTTTTAACTTTAAAAATATTTATCTGACCACAATATTTTTAAAAGAATACAAAAAACAAAAGAACGACCATTTATTTTAGCCATTCTTTTGTACTTTCTTGACATCTACATCACTTATTAAATAAATTATCACATTACTTACAATGCGTTGCCAAAAGCCTCTTTAATTTTACATTTTAAGTGTAATTATCTGGCAAATCATTTTCAAATAATACCACATCACCCGGGTTTGCAATAGTTGATAAAACCTCTATTGCCTGCGATAAACTTCCAGACCTTAAAATCTTTTCTTTGTCAAAACCACCAAACTCAAGCCCTGCCGAAATCGCATCATAGTTTGCAACCCCGTTAATTATAACATAATCGCAAACTGATGCCATGTCTCTACCAAAGATAAAGTTGCTGTTAAACTCTTCTTTGCCAAGTTCTACAAGACCCGGTGTTATTACAATTTTTTTAGTTTTAAATTCTTTGATTGTTTCAAGAGCAGCCTTTGCCCCCTCAACACTACCATTGTATGCATCATCAATAACAACGAGTGAATTTTGAGACGGAACAATTGCAAGCCTGTGTGCTGATGGTACTAGTTTTGAAACAGCAGATTTTAGCTCTTCCATAGAAACACCCATATCTTTTGCAATTGTTGCACAAAGCAAAATGTTTGAAATATTATGTTTGCCAAGTAGCACCGTGCAAACTCTAATAGTCTCCCCATCAATTGTCAAATCAAATTCGCTACCACGCTCGCCAACATTTAAGTTCGTTACAAAACTTTTACCATTTTCATCTTTTATAGTAGTTCCGCATTTATTACAAACCGCTCTTTCAAACAATTCAAAGTTTGGCTCAGAGTCAAGATTGAAGTATGCCATACCATTTTCGCCAACACCTTGTACAAGTTCAAACTTTGTATTTTTCAAGTTTTCCACACTTCTAAATGTTGCAAGGTGCTGATTTCCAATACCTGTAATAACAGCCACACTTGGCTTTACCATATCAACAAGATACTTAATATCTCCAACGTGCTTTGCACCCATCTCAGCAATTAAAATCTCATCATCAGATTTTAAGTTGTTCAAAATTGTTTTAGAAAGCCCAAGCGGAGTGTTGTAACTATAAGGAGTTGCACAAACTTTATATTTTTCAGAAAGCATAGTGGTTAAAATGTTTTTAACAGAAGTCTTTGCAAAACTTCCAGTAATACCAATAACTTTTAAATAAGTCGGAGGCCAAGCGGTCTTAGGAGACAATCCTTTTGTACAACTCC
>JAZNEY010000064.1:0-4203 GCA_045588795.1 Clostridia bacterium
ATTATGAAAATTTTTCAAGATATGGCGACTAAACATTCAACTATTTTGGGTATTAGTTATTTTGACCTACAAAAAAGAGATAATGCTTTCTGGGTACTTTCAAAGTTCAAGGTGAAAGTTAAAAACTCCATTCCGGTGTGGGGTGATGAGATTTATGTGAGTACATATCCTCTTGAGCCTCAAAATATAAAGTCGGTTAGAAATTATGAGATTAGAAAAGGTGGAAAGCAAGCGTTAATTGCGTCAAGTGAATGGTGTATACTGGATAACGAAACAAGGAAACCAAGAAAAACAAATAGCATTTTATGTTATTCTAATACTGTAAATTACCTTAAAGATAATATTGAGACTGAGAGTTTTTCAAGGTTTGATAGTGAAGTGAAAGAAAATGACTATGTATATGATAAAGTTGTAAGGTTGTGCGATTTAGATGTTAACAATCATATGAATAATGTTGTCTATACAGAGATTGCACTAAATTGCTTTACTTCTGATTTTTTGGGTGACAAAAAGTTACAAGAATACGAAATTCACTTTTTAAAAGAGGCGAAAGAGGGTGATGTTATAAGAATTTACAGAAAAGAATATATTGATGGAAGTTTTGTTATTGTCGGTAAAACTGAAAGCACGAGCGAAACAATTTTCAAAGCAAAAATAGATTTTGATAAGATTTAAGAAAAAGATTTGACAAATGTATGCCAAACTAACTACACTAAGATGTAGAGATAAGGAGGGCGGTATGAAATTAGCATTTGTTATAAATGGAAAAGGCGGTGTCGGCAAGGATTCTTTTTGTAATTGTGTGGCGGATGTTTATGATGTTAGAAACATATCTTCGGTTGACCCCGTTAAGGAAATTGCAAGACACGCAGGTTGGAATGGTGCGAAAGAGGATCGCGATCGTAAGTTTTTGAGTGATTTAAAACAATTATTAACAGACTATAATGAATTGCCTACAAGATATTGTTTGTCGCAATTTGAAGAGTTTATGAAAAGTGAAAGCGAAACAGTGATGTTTATTCATATAAGAGAACCGCAAGAAATACAAAAATTTATTGATGCGACAGATGGTAGATGCCTTTCACTACTTATTAGAAGAAAGGGAATGGATAGGGTTTATGGAAATGTATCAGATGATAATGTTGATAATTTTACTTATGATTACATTTACGACAATGATAAGCCTCTTGAAGAAATGCTTGCTGATGTAATTGACTTTATATCGAAAGTTGTTGATGCGGAAGAGAGAAAAAGGTTCCCTCATTAAGGTTTCAAGTACACCACATTGAGTGGTGTATTTTTATTGTAAATGCAAAAGAAAAATTTATTTGCTTTTATTTGAATTCCTATGTTATACTTAATATAATTATACAATTATGTTTGGGAGCGGCTACAATGGATAACAATGGAAATGATAACAAGAACAATGGAAAGGGTACAAGGTCGGTTAATGACAGCAGGCTTGATGAGATAAAACAAAATATGGGATATAAAGCAGGGGCTGGTGATGATGAGGCTGGCTCTATTATTGATGGGCAAGTTGGATTTGATGATTTTATGGCTAAAGTTGAACAAACATCAGAAATTGAAAGCAGTGGTGATTTGTCAATTGAACAAAAGGCTGAGCTTAAAAAGAAAATAAAGCAAGAAATGCTTGTTACTGCTGGACTTGGTAAAAATATATTGCAAAAAAGTGTTGATGTTGTAATGCACGAGTCTATGATGCCATATTCTGAGCATGTAATTTTAGATAGAGCATTGCCGAGAGTTGAAGATGGATTAAAACCTGTCCAAAGAAGAATTTTATATACTATGCTTGAACTTGGAATAACACCAGATAAGCCATTTAGAAAATCTGCTAGAATTGTTGGAGATTGCCTTGGTAAATATCACCCACACGGAGATACTTCTGTTTATGATGCTATGGTAAGAATGGCTCAATCATTTAATATGGGCAGAATTTTAGTTGATGGACACGGAAACTTCGGTAGTGATGATGGTGATGGTGCGGCAGCTATGCGTTATACAGAAGCAAGGCTTGCCCCTCTTGCAATGGAAATGTTAAGAGACCTTGAAAAAGATACTGTTCATTGGAGTTTTAACTTTGATGATACATTAAAAGAGCCGGATATGTTACCGAGTAGATATCCTAACCTTTTGGTTAACGGGGCAACTGGTATTGCGGTAGGTCTTGCAACAAATATTCCAACGCACAACTTAAACGAAGTAATTTCTGGTGTGGTTGCATATATTGATAATCCAAAAATCACTTTGAAAGAAATGATGAAACATATAAAAGGTCCAGATTTTCCAACTGGCGGATATGTTGTAGGCGGAGAAGAACTTGTAAATGCGTACGAGACTGGAAGAGGCAAAGTTACACTTCGTGCAAAGGCTTATATTGAAACAGGGGACAGGGATAGAAAGAGTATTGTAATCACAGAGTTTCCGTACGGTGTCAAAAAGGCAAGTCTGCTTTCAAAATTGCTAGACTTAAGAGAAACAAAAAAAGAGCAGTTGGAGGGTATTGCTGAAATTTTAGATGAGTCAGATAGAAACGGAACTCGTGCAGTAATAAGAGTCAAGAAAGATGTAAAACCTGAAAAATTGCTTGAAAATCTTTATAAGTATTCCGAGTTACAGGTTAACTTTGGTATTAATATGGTTGTGATTGCGGATGGCAGACCTCAACAACTAGGTTTATTGCCAATTATTAAATACTATGTTGATTATCAGCAACAAATTATTTACAGAAGAACAAAGTATGAACTGGACCAAGCAAAAGAAAGGGCTCATATTTTAGAGGGATTAGTTATTGCAGTTCGAAATATTGATGAAGTTGTAAAAATTATCAAAACAAGTGCAAACACATCTGAGGCGAAAAAGAGATTGATGGAAAGATTTGTGCTGTCTGAAAGACAAGCGCAGGCAATTCTTGATTTAAGACTTGCAAGACTTACAAGTCTTGAAGTGTTTAAACTTGAGCAAGAACTTGCGGATTTAAAGATTTTAATCGATAAATTAACAAAAATTTTAAATAGTCCAAAACTTCAACTTGAAACAGTTAAATCAGAATTGCTTGAAATCAGAAAAAGATTTAAAACTGAAAGAAGGTCTATTATTTTATCTTCGCTTGATGAATATGAATTGCCAACAGCTGAAAGTTTGCAAACGGTAGAGAATGTTGTTATTGGAATTACAAAAGATGGAGCAATTAAGAGCCACAATTCTAAATATTTTGCAAGTGCAACAAAGGAATTCTCTGAAAGGACTGCGTCTTGTGAAATATATAAAAAATTGCTTCCAACAGCAACAAATAAAACGCTAATGTTTTTCTCAAATCTTGGAAATGCTTTCAAAATTTCAGCTGGAGATATCCCTGAAATGAAATGGAAAGATAAGGGGTTGGCTTTTGCAAAAATGTTTAAAGAAGTGATGGTTGGCGAATATCCAGTAGCGGTATTTGAAATGCCAGAGCAAGAAGATGAAAATGCTTTAAAACAAAACCTTATTTTCTTTAGTAAATTGGGAATGATTAAGAAAACTGCGTGGAGTGAATATTTCTTATTAAAGAATTATTTCCAAGCAACAAAGTTTAAAGATGATGATTATTTAGTTGATGTTGTGCCAGAAAATTTAGATCCAAAGGGAACAATATTGTTTGTAACGAAAAATGGTATGGCTTTAAATGCTTTTACAGATGATATACCTTTGCAAGGAAGAATTTCCGGTGGCGTAAAAGGTATTATGCTCTCAGATGGTGATGAAGTGGTTTTGTCCGAGCAAGTAATGCCAAATTATAGGATTGCTGTAATTACAAATAAGGGTTATGCAAAGAAAGTTAAATTGGCTGAAATTGAACCTATGGCAAGATATAGAAAAGGCGTGAAAATTATGGATTTGACAGCAACTAACAACGGTAACGAGGTTGTTTTTGCTTCGACAATAGATAAACCATATACAATCGCGATAGAAGATATTGATGGTAATAAAGCGGGTTATAGTACAGATAGTTTAGATAATCAAAATAGAACAACTTCTGGAAAATCTTTGGTAAGGGCAAAGACAGGTATTGATGTCAAATCTGTCGACATTTTCTTAAATTGGGTATAAAAGTTTTTGAAAAGTCTCACGAATGTGGGACTTTTCTTTTGCAATATATTGAAAAGTTTGATAATATGTGATATAATTAGAATCATAATA
>JAZNEY010000065.1:0-5142 GCA_045588795.1 Clostridia bacterium
ACACTCAAATTGAACATTATATTCATTAGCCGTTTTTGAAAAGTCTATATCAGAGCACGAACCACTCATACGCATTTCTTTTATTTCGGTTATCGTTTCTCCAAGTAGTTCATCTACTACTTTTAATGGTGTTGAAGCAAGTGAACTAGAACCTTGA
Source organism: Clostridia bacterium (assembly GCA_045588795.1). Lineage (GTDB taxonomy): Bacteria > Bacillota > Clostridia > Christensenellales > UBA1242 > UMGS1908. Next base: position 158 of record JAZNEY010000065.1, read on the forward strand.
ACTATTTTATAAGGTTCTAGGTTCTGTCCATTTTTATGAGTTATATAAACAGCATATCTTGTTGCACCATCATCAAAATAGTGATTTTGTCGTTGATAATCGTCTTCTTGCATACTTGATGAATTTATACTTCTTCCATCTTCGGAAAATAATGTCTGTTCCCTAAAATAATAACTCTCAGAACCTGAAACATCACTGTGTGAATTAAGCTGAATATACCCTGTTTTGTTTGCTATTTCGGTGTAACTTTCTGCTATTTCGTGTTCTATAATTGAGAGCAATATGCAATCAAGTTCCTTATTAACAATTTCAGCATTTTCAGGCGAAAAGTTTAATTTTTCAACAAGTGTTTCAACTTCAACCAATTGATCAAATAAACTATCGTGGTCATTTCTAATACCTGCATCAAGGTCCATTTTAATTATTGAAAGGTTTAAAAGTATTTTACCAACCATTTCATCTTCTTTTCCATACAATTCTTGTACCCCATCAAGTGGATGTAAAGCGGTAGATGGTAATTCGTTATTTCCGCCTTGTTCTGGGGTGCTAGTATTGTTTTCTAGTTGAGAAAGTATTACATCAAGTTTTTCATTAATTGATGACAAGCTTTCTTGGTTTGCATTAGCAATAGATTGTTGTATGGTCACAACTGCATTGTTTACATCTTCTTTTGTTGCTTTGCCATTTTGTAGTTCTTGCACAAGTGTTAAAAGTTCAGCCATTTGTTTTTCAATCTGAGAATTTTCTATGAGGTCTTTAATTTCAGCCATTTCTTGTGCAAGAGTGTTTACGGTTGCTTGAAGTTGTGCAATATCTCCTGATTGCCCAAAATTACCACTTGTATTATTGTTGTTATTAAATGTTGGATTATTCTCGATAATAATAGTATTAGATTGTTTTGCAACTTCTTCTGTTAGCCTGTTGATTGCCTCAATAAGATCCTCTTGACTAATAGAATTGTTTTGATTTGCATCACTAATTGTTGTAGAAATTTGACTTAACTTTGAATATTTACTCTCTTCAATAAGACCTTCAAGTTCAGCAATTCTTTCTTGAAGAGCTTTTATTTCAGCATCAAGAATTTGAGGATCTGATTGAATACCAAGCTGTGTATCTTGGGTTTTAATATCTTCTTCTCTTTGTGCAACAAAATCTGGATCGCTTAATTGAGTCGCATAACTTGTTGCTAATGAATCAGGTCGAATTGTACCTTGATTAGTTTTACAACCGGTAAGGGTAGTTACAAGAAGCATACTGGCCGCAAGAAGTGCACCTGCTCTTTGATAAGTAGGATTCTGGGTAACAGTTTGCTTAAAAGTTTTTATTCTGTCTTTGAGTTTTGTTTGCGTTTTCATTTTGTTCTCCTTGAAACATTTTCATACTTTTATTATACCACATTAAAAATTCAGTAGTCAAACTTTAAAAAAGAAATTTTATTGCCTTTTCATATAGTCTTTTAACTTTTAGTTTGTGAGCACTAGTTGACAGCAACAAATCCGCATTAAGAGATGTGTCAATGCTTTGCACATACAGCTCATCATCATTTTCGTAAATATCAATAGTTCCAGTTTGTAACCCCACCACCCTACTTGCGGTAATCGCAAGGCTTGCGAGCCTTTGCATTGTTTCGCCATCAGAGATAGTGTCAATTTCAGAATCTGGTGCTTTGATTTTCCAAGAGATTTCTAGATTTTCACCACTAGGTAAAACTTTATTTAGGTCGATAGTGTCATCATAGGTATAAATATTTGCCCTGCTTAAAAGTTCCCAAATTGCACTCTGACCATCTCCAACAATTTTTGGTTTTACATAGGTACAGACGAGTTCAGCAATTCCGTTAATAATGTAAATTGTATAAAAGTGTTCATAGTCTACGAATTTATTTACTAAAAATGTTTGGGAATTAAAGTTCCCTCTGGCAAATTCAAGTAGTTGTTCGGTGTTTGAAATTCTTTGAACAAAACCATTTCTTTTATGTTTGCTTTTTACTATGATTTCACCAAATTTTTCAAGCAATGGCGAAAGGTCATCAATTACTCTGTGCATACTAGAAAAAACAAACTCAAAATTTGTATCCGTTTTGATATTGACAAGATTAAGCAATTTGTTGCATAGTCCCCTATCCTCACAAATCTTAGCTGTTGTATCGCTATTTAGTGGAAAATAATGGTCATAAATAGCAATGCTTTTGCCAGTGCGATTGATTAATTGAACAAGTTTACCATTGTCGTAGCTAATATATTTTAGTCCATATTCACTTGCAATTTGTTTTAAACAGTCATTAATATTTTTCATCATTTGCTCCTAGTTGATAATTAATTTTAACATTTTTATTAGTGTAATTGCAAATGATATATCCGTCAAATTCATATTTGTTCAAAGATTTATTAGATTTAGTATCAAACCATAAGAAAAAGCCACCTCAATTGAGAGGTGGCTTTTAGCAAAGAGATAAAAAACTACATATGACCACGAATTGTAATGAGTGTAGTGTTTTCAATTCCAGGAGCAATAGCAGGAACAAGGATTGCTCTACCTGTTTCGTTTGGAAGAGTCAATAAGTTTGTATCGCTAATAGTGTATTCGCCTGGGTTAAATCTATAGCGTTCTCCATTGCTGTCCATATAAATATCGGTTGTTACAAACGACTCTGGTAGCTGGTCGGTAACAACAACATCTGTTGCATCAATTGTTCCTGTGTTGGTAAGTGTGATATAGTAATCAATTTCATCACCACAGCATAGACTATCACTATTAGAATATTTAGTGATGATAACCTCAGCAAACTCACTTCTAGGGATTGTAAGCGAGTCTTCACCCGTTACACTTTCCCCATCATTTGAACAGCCACAAGGATACGCGGTTACATTTGTTGTATTTGTTATTTCAAGTGTTTCATCACTTAAGTTCTCGTTTACAATGGCGTTATATACAATAAATAAACTGTCATCTTGTCCAAGCCTTTCTGTTATCCTAAATGAAAGAGGATTTGTGTCTGTAGGTGTAATTGCAGAAACATTTCCATTCATAAATAATCTTGCGCTTCCCTCAATATAGGTTGTATCGCCATTTGAAAGATTGTCTGAGATTTCAAATGTCCCAAGACAGCCACAGCCATTGTTTGTTATACGGATAAAATAGGTAATTGTTTGTCCAGTTCTAAAATTTTCGCTTGAAGAAGATTTGTCTACAATGATACCATACTCATCACGAACAATATGAGTTACAACATTAGAGTTGTTTGTTCTAGAAGTTGTAGAGCCCTCAAACGAGAAAGATACGGACGCTTGATTAGTAATTGTTTCCAAAATGATTAATACCTCCAAAAGTAAATTAGTGACGACAAAGAGTCATCACTAACATACTATGAAGTTATTAATGAGAGTGTGAAAATTTTTACTGCTTGCTTGCTATCTGTCTTGCAACATATACCCCACTTGCAGAGGCGTGAGATAATGAATGAGTAATTCCACTGCCATCACCAATAACATATAGACCACTATGGCAAGTTTCAAGGTTTTCATTGACCTCGACTTCCATATTATAAAATTTAACCTCGACTCCATAAAGAAGAGTGTCATCATTTGCAGTTCCAGGAGCAACTTTATCAAGAGCATAAATCATTTCAATAATGCCATCAAGAATTCTTTTTGGAAGTACAAGACTCAAATCGCCGGGTGTTGCTTTAAGTGTCGGCGTTGTGAAAGATTCTTCTATTCTTTTTGGTGTTGACCTTCTGCCATTAATTAGGTCGCCAAATCTTTGTACGATTACTCCACCGCCAAGCATATTACTTAATTTTGCAATTGATTCACCATATCCGTTAGAATCTTTAAAAGGTTCAGAAAAGTGCTTTGCAACAAGAAGGGCAAAGTTTGTATTTTCTGTTTGTTTTGCAGGGTCCTCATAACTATGACCATTAACAGTGATAATTCCATTAGTATTTTCGTTAACGACTGCACCTCTTGGGTTCATACAGAAAGTACGAACTCTGTCGCCATACTTTTGAGTGCAATAAACAATTTTGCTTTCGTACAATTCATCTGTAAGGTGTGAGAATACATTTGCAGGAAGTTCTACACGAACTCCAATATCCACACGATTGGAATTGGTTTTTATATTCAAAGACTTGCATACTTTTTCCATCCATTTGCTTCCACTTCTGCCGACAGATACAATACATTTACTGCAAGTATAGTTTCCATTCTTGGTTGCAATTTCATAACCACCATCAATTGCAGAAACACTATCCACAGGACAGTCAAAGAAAAATTCAATTTTATCTTTAAGATAATCATAGATATTACCAAGTACTATATAGTTGATATCTGTTCCAAGGTGGCGGACAGAGGCATCAAGCAAGTGGAGTCCATTTTGAATACATTCTCTTTTTAGGTTAGAGCCAGCGGTTGAGAATAATTTGGTTCCCTCCCCACCAAATTTCATATTGATGTCATCAACATATTTCATTAATTCTAACGCTTTGTTTTTTCCAATATATTCGTAAAGTGTGCCACCAAAATCATTTGTGATGTTGTATTTTCCATCAGAAAATGCACCAGCACCACCAAAGCCACTCATAATTGAGCAACAACCGCAACTTATACAGCTCTTTATTTTATCCCCATCAATAGGACAATGCCTTCTACTTAGTTCGTGCCCCGCTTCAAAGACAGCAATTTTTAGGTCTTTATTTTGTAGGGTTAATTCGTACGCTGAAAAAATTCCACCAGGTCCAGCACCAATAATAATTACATCATAATTCATTTGTTATTCCTCCAACACAACAAGTATAACATAAATAAGTTGAAATAGTATACTAATATTTTGCTATATACAATAATAGAAATTTACAAGCCCATTATCCTCCATTAATTTCTAACAACTATTACTTGAAGAAGATTGAGGGTCAAACAAGTTTAATCTTATAAGTGAATCTTCAACATATTCATTTTTTTCTAAATAAAATTTTTTCACTGGAAGAG
>JAZNEY010000066.1:0-16482 GCA_045588795.1 Clostridia bacterium
TGTTTAGCATAAACATCTGCCATATCATCAATTAGTAAAACAGAAAATTTATCCTTGCCATTGTTTTTTGTAATCGAATTATCATTCATAAAAAATACTCCCATGTGAGAGTATTATAACATAGTAAAAACATTATTTCAATATCATTTTTTTAGTTCGGGTTTTTTATCAACAGCCTTATAAATTTCATTAATTATTTTTGATTTTCCATCTGGAAAGGTGAGTCTGTTTAACTCCTTTTTGTACTTATGCAAATTCTGAATTGTTTCTTCGATAGATTCTTTAAACGCAAATGGTAAATTTTCTTGGGCAATTACATTTGCGATTCCAAGTGATTGAAAGTAGTTTGCATTGTCTATTTGGTCCCCTCGGGAGGCGGATTTTGGAAGTGGAATAAGTAGCATTGGAATTTTAAGCGAGGCAAGTTCAAAAATTGTATTGCTGCCAGCTCTTGATATTACTAGGTCGCTTGCTTTAAATATGCTTCCAATATCATCTGAAAATTCAAGTTGATGATAATTTGCGTGTTTAAAGTTTACTTTTTTGCCTTTACCGGTGAGGTGTATTACATTATATTTAAGTGTTAAATAAGGCAAGACTTCTAAAATTGCGTTATTTATAGGCTCTGAGCCTAAACTTCCGCCGGTGATAGTTATAGTTTTTAGGGCAGGGTGTAGCTTGTATTTTTCCTTTGTACGATTTGCATCTCCAAGAAAGAGTTTAGAATTTATTGGGCTACCAGTGTAAATACCATTAACAGTTTTTTTTGCGGTTTCTGGAAATGTTGTACAAACGGTAGTGGCGAACTTTGCTGATACTTTATTTGCAAGCCCAAGAGATAAGTCTGATTCGTGAATAACTACCGGGATGTGTAATTGATGTGATGCAATAACTACTGGAACTGCAACGAAACCGCCTTTTGAAAATACCACATCAGGATTTGCGTGTCTCAAAGCGTGTTTTGCCTCACGAATACCTTTCAAAAGTTTAAACGGAACCGTAAAATTTTTGTACCATTTTACTCTGTCTACTTTTACGGTTGGAATACCAATATACTCTACGCGTTTTTGGCTTGGTCTTAATTTTTTATTAAAACTTGCAATTTTGTCTTTTTCAATACCATTATAACTTCCAATATAAAAAATATTTTCAAAATTGTTCATAAGTTCTGGAAGTATTGAAAGATTTGGGGTTACGTGTCCCATAGTTCCACCACCAGTTAAGACTATTGATTTATATTTTTTCATAGACACCTCTGTTGTTATTATATGAAAATTAAAAAGTGATTATACTTTTGACGCTTTTTGCGACAAATAAAAAATTCTTTATTTGTTTGATTTTAAAGGACTTTGTGTGTTATAATAAAATATATACTATGAGTTAGGGGTACTTTATGGCAACGAAAGACAATGTAAAAGATAAAAGTTATGATGCAAAGGATATACAAGTTTTAGAGGGTTTAGATGCAGTAAGACTTCGCCCGGGAATGTATATTGGAACAACAGGGATAAAAGGTTTGCATCATTTGGTTTGGGAAATTGTAGACAATGCAATTGATGAGGCGACTAATAAGTTTGCAGACAGAATTGATGTTGTCATTTATAAAGATGGCTCAATTTCAATAGAGGATAACGGAAGAGGAATCCCGGTAGACATTCACCCAACATTAAAGGTGAGTGGGGTAGAAGTTGTATTCACGCAACTTCACGCAGGTGGCAAGTTTAATAATGATAACTATAGTTTTTCTGGTGGACTTCACGGTGTTGGAGCATCTGTTGTTAATGCTCTTTCAGAATGGTTAGAGGTTGAAATAAAGAAAAACGGAAAGAAATATATTCAAAGATTTGAAAGTAAAGTGGGCTCAAATGGAAAGGTGCAAGGTGGCGTTCCTGTTTATCCATTAAAAGAACTTGGAACAACCAAAGAGCACGGTTCAAAAATTACATTTAAACCAGACAAGCGAATTTTTGAAAGTGTAAATTTCTCACTTGATACAATTTCAAAGCATTTGAAAGAACTTGCATTCTTGAACAAAGGTGTATTAATTACACTTAAAGATGAAAGAATGGAAGAACCATATGAAAAATCGTATAAATATGATGGTGGGTTGTGCGATTTTGTTGAATATTTGAATGACAACAAAACAAAAATACATAGCGAGCCAATATTTATTGAGGGCGAGAAAGATGGTATATATGTAGCAGTTGCTATGCAATATACAGACAGTTACAGCGAAAGTGTTTTCTCATATGTTAACAACATTCCAACGATTGAGGGTGGAACCCACGAGACCGGATTCAAGACTGCAATAACAAGAGTGTTTAACGACCAACTAAGAAAACTTAATATGCTAAAAGACAAAGATGCAAATCTTATGGGTGAAGATTTCAGAGAGGGCTTAACTGCTGTTCTCCTTGTAAAAATGAAGAACATTCAGTTTGAGGGGCAAACAAAGTCTAAACTTGGAAATCCAGAAGCAAAGCCGGCTGTTGAGTCTGTTGTCGTTGAAAAGTTAACGGAATATATATCGGATAGCAAAAAGGGTAAAAAACTTACAGCTATTTACGAAAAAGCCTTGGGAGCTGCAAGAGTTCGTGAGGCTGCGAGAAAAGCAAAAGAAATCACAAGACAGAAAAACAGTATTGATAATGCAAATTTGGTTGGAAAACTTTCTTCTTGTACTGGCAAAAAACCAGAACTTAATGAACTATTTATAGTTGAGGGAGATAGTGCGGGAGGTTCTGCAAAAATGGCAAGAGACCGTCATTTCCAAGCAATTTTGCCACTTCGAGGAAAGCCATTAAATGCTGAAAAGAAAAGAATTGACCAAGTTCTTGCAAATGAAGAAATAAGAACAATTATTTCAGCGCTTGGTGCAGGGCTTGGTGAAGATTTTAATCTTGAAGATTTGAAATTTCACAAGGTTATAATACTTGCAGATGCTGACCAAGATGGTGCACATATTAGGGCGATTTTGTTAACATTCTTCTTTAGATATATGAAAGAACTTATAAAAGAGGGCCATGTATTTATTGGAATGCCACCATTATACAGGGTTCAAAAGAAAGATGAAATAGAGTATGTTTATAGTGATGCAGAACTTCCAGCGGTAACTGCAAAGTTTGGAAAGGGGTATATAATTCAAAGATATAAAGGTCTTGGAGAAATGGACCCAGAGCAACTTTGGGAAACAACAATGAATCCAAAAGATAGGACACTTGTTCAAGTTACAATTGAAGATGCAGCAGAAGCTGAAAGACTTATCACAACACTTATGGGTGATAACATTGAAGCAAGAAAGGCATATATATCAGAGAATGCAGACTTTAATAAATCAGACAGTGCTCAATTTATTAAGGCGGTTAAGTAATGAATAGTGAATTAAATGCATATTTTAACACTTTATGTGAGAATAAATATCCAAAATTCATAGATAAGTATTTGGAAACTGATGAGTTTAAAAGACTTGGCAGGATTGGTATGTTTTGTGGGTGTGATTATACAAAATTGTTTTCACCAAGATATTGGTATTCAAGGCTTGACCACTCAATTTCAACAGCACTTATGACATATCATTTTACAAAAGATAAAGAGCAAACAATACTTGCTCTTTTTCACGATTTAGGAACTCCTGCGTTTAGTCATTGTGTGGATTTTATGCTAGGAGACTCGAAAAATCAACAAAAACCTGAAAAATCCGTTAAAGATATTGTTGTTTCATCACCAGAATTAATGGAACTGTTGAAGAAAGATAAAATTGATTTTTCTATATTTGATGCATATGAAAATTATCCAATAGTTGAATGTGAAAAACCAAAACTTTGTGTTGACAGACTTGATGGGATATTATCTGTAAATGTTATTCTTTATGGTAAATATACTGCTCAGCAAATGTCTAAATTGTATAAAAGTCTAACAGTTTTAAAGAATGAATTTGGAGATGAAGAAATAGGGTGTTTGGACACAGAAAGTGGTGAAATATTGTTTGATTATATCTCGAGATATGCATTACTGATGCAGGGCAACGAAGATAAATTTGTTATGCAATTTATAGCAGATAATCTTGAACTTTTAATTAAAAGAGGCAAAATTAGTTTAGAAGATTTATATGTTCTTGGCGAACAAGAAATACTTGGCATATTAAAAAAGGAAAATGGCGACAATTTGAAAGTTTTCAATATGGCAAGCAGAATAAAAAGAAGTGAAGAGGCAGACCCAAGATGGTATAGTGTTTCTGTTGATGCAAAGAAAAGATATGTGCTACCACTTGTAAAACTCGAAGATGGCAGAAATGAAAGACTTCATACTGTTTCTCAAAAGTGTAAAAGCAGTTTTGAGTATATTTTAAAATTTAAGGATACAAAATTTTCACATATTCCAAACATTAAATATTTTTATTAGTGTGGTCGCCTCAAAATTTTTATTAGTAATATAAAAAATCACTCTGTCTTAATTGGCAGGGTGATTTTTGTATGTTTAGAATTTATCTTCTTTTTTTAATTACAAACTTTTCAAGCAGTGAAACCAAAAAGTACATAAGACCTGCAAGTAGGCATAGGATAAGTATTGCAGTCATTACAAGGTCGAGTTTGAAAATATATCCGCCGTAAACAATAAGGTAGCCAAGTCCTGCTTTACTTACAAGATATTCACCCATAATTGTTCCGACCCAGCTCATACCTACATTGATTTTTAAAACTGAGATAAAAGCAGGTAAACTTTCTGGAATTATAAGTCTTGTAAGAATTTGCCATCTATTAGCGCCTAGTGTTTTTAAAAGCAATATTTTTTCTTTACTAACAGCCATAAAGCTGTTTAAAAGACTTACTATTGTTATAATTATGCAAATCAAAAATCCCATAACTACAATTGCTTTTGTGCCTGCACCAAACCAAACAATGATAAGTGGACCAAGTGCAACTTTTGGTAAACTATTAAGAATTATTAGATATGGCTCTAGAATGTTCCTTGCTCGCTCGCTAGAAAACAGGAGAATTGCAATAATTGTTCCAATTATCATAGATAGCGAAAAAGCAACTATTGTTTCGTAGAGGGTGATAAAAGTATGTTTTAAAATATTGCCCTCTTTGAACAACTGAATAAGCATTTTAACAATTCTTGATGGGGAGCTGTAAATGAAAGAATCTATCAGTTTGGTTAGTGTTAACAACTCCCAAATCCCAAGAAAGGCAACTAAGACTAAGATTCTGCCCCAAACTATTATGTTTTTATTTTTTTGTTCCCGTTTTAAGTATAATTGATGTTCTTTTGAAAATGGTTGGTTGTTATTGTTCTTCATTTTTCAATTCCTCCCAAATTTCATTAAAGAAAAGTTTAAAGTTTGGGTGGTTTCTTCTTTCAAAAGGAGATAATTCACTCGGGAATTCAATATCAACGATTCTTTTTACGTGAGCAGGTCTATTTGATAATATTATAATTCTATTAGATAGTGTGATTGCTTCGCCAATATCGTGAGTTACAAGAATGGCTGTCTGCTTTTCATCTAGAATAATTTTATGAACAATATTTTGAATTTCAAGTCGTGTTTGATAATCAAGTGCTGAAAAAGGTTCATCTAAAAGAAGGATTTTTGGTTTTGTTGCAAGCGTTCGAATTAGAGAAACCCTTTGTCTCATACCGCCAGATAATTCGCTTGGGTAATGACTTAAAAAATCAGAAAGGCCGTATTTGTCCACTAAGTTAAATACAAAGTTTGATGTTTCATCTGTTAGTTTTTTTTGCAAGTTTAAAGCAAATAAAACATTTTTTTCGACAGTCAACCAATCGAAAAGGTTGTCTTTTTGAAACATATAGCCAATGTCTGTATTAATGGATTCGATTTTGTTTCCATCAAGTAAAATTTCTCCGCCCTCAGGTTTTAATAGCCCTGCAATTAGCGATAAAATTGTGGTTTTGCCACAACCGCTAGGACCAACAATTGAAACAAATTCTTGTTTTTTAACATTGAACGACAGGTTTAAAAGTGCTTGAGTCTCTCCAATTGTAGAGTGGTATGCCAATTGTAAGTTATTAATATCTAGTAGATTTTTCATAATCTTCTCCTATTGAAAGTCGCGATTAAAGGTCGATTTAAGAAGCGAGACTCAATGCGTAACTATTGTCAACAACATCTCCAAATTTTACACCAGATACATCAATTCCAGCGTTTTCTATTATGTCAATCAATCTATTGAAAGCACTTTGTGTCATAACAGGCGTACTGCTCCAAGCATCAATTTCAATATATTTTGCAACAGAACTTTCAATCAATGAAACGCTTGTTCCCTCAAATGATGGAAGTAATGCTTCTGCAATTTCTTTTGGGGTGTGGGTTAACATATAGTTGTAAGCTTTTGTAACCGCATTTAAAAATCCTTTTATAATTTCAGGATTGTTTTCTAGATAAGTTGAGTTTGCCATAAAGCAGGTAAATGGAACTTCGCCACATTCTTCTCCAACCGAAGCCATATAATAACCTTTACCTTCTGCAACATAAGAACTTGCCGCAGGCTCAAACATTGTGCAGTAATCGCCAGTGCCACCCTCGAACGTTGCTGTAATTAAGTCAAACTTAATGCTTGTATCAAAATTCATATTTGTCCCGTGAACTAAGCCCTTGCTGTTTAAAACATATTCAAGAGCCATAGCTGGCATACCGCCTTCACGCCCACCGAGAATGTGTTTATTTGCAAGGTCGAGCCAGTTGAATTCGCCATCAGTTCTTCCAATTAGGAAAGAACCGTCTCTTTTGGTTAGTTGACCAAACACCATTGGGTGGGAAGTACTGCCTTCTTTAACAACATAAACTAGGGTTTCCGGGCCAAGCAGTGCAATGTCCGCACTATCTGAGAGTAGGGCAGACATACTAACATCACTACCACCGCCATTTGTTAGTTCTATTTCAAGACCGGCTTCTTCCATATAGCCAAGATTCATGGCAAGGTAGAGTGGTGCATAAAAAACTGAATGAGTTACTTCATTAAGTCTTATAGTTGTGAGTTTGTCTTTTTTGCAGGCTGAAAAGCAAAAAAGAATTAATAAACATGCTATTATAGTAGAAATTATTTTTTTCAATTTTTCACCTCCTATTGCATTTTATTCTAAAATTTGTTTTTATGACAATAATTACTTGGATAGAATAAAGTGTTGTGGTATAATGAACTTGATTATTAGGATTATGGTGGCAAAATGTCAAAGAAAACAATTCCCGAAATGCTTTTGTATATAAGAGTTGCACTTTTGGTTGCAATAGTTATTTCTTTGTGCTTAAAATTGAATTATCTGTTTGCGGTGCTGTTTATAACTGTTGAAATATTTGATGTTTGTGATGTTGTACTTGCTATGAGAAATCCTGTTAATTATACGACGCTTGGTGTATACTCAAACGCAGTCGCAAGATTAATGTATGTGGCTCCATTGCTATATTTGACAATAATAAAAAGATTAACAATATGGATATTTTTAATATTAGTGTTTTTTGAAATTGTTATTGGGCTTTACAAAATGTTTGCCGGTGCATTCGGTAAGAAAAAAATCGCACTTGATGTTTTGTATTGCTTGTATTCATTGGCGTTGTGGCTATCAATAATTGTAACAATGTTTTTCCCAAAACTTGGGACAATAGTGGTGTTTATAGCAAGCGCTTTTGGTGCAATATTTATAATTTATGCTTCGATTATTGTTGGTGATGATAATGGTAATGAAATGGTTACGGCAGAAAGTTCAAGCGAAATTGAAAAGACTATAAATGAAGAAGAAGAGGAAATACTTGAATAAGTCAAAAGGGGCTTGAAATTTAGAACTAGATGTGTTATAATTTACGAAAATTGAATAGGAATGTTTGAGGAGTATCTTTTAATAGTATCCTATAAGAGAGTGTTCTTCGTGGGCTGAAAGGGAACACAGGGGTGAACTAAAAAAGAGAAGGTTGCAAACGATATATTCCATTGAGTTTATAAGTGCAAGTGAAAACTTGAATAAAGGTGGTACCGCGGAAAAGACTTTTCGTCCTTTAATAACAAAGGAAGAAAGTCTTTTTTATTTATGGAGGTAGTGATGATAAAGACAATTTTAATAATCTTATTATTCATATTAATGTTTTTAGATTTGCTTATTGTAATATTTGGTAAACATTTTGTCAGTGGCCTCAAAAGCCAAGACATTAATAAGAAAATAAAAGCAGAAAACTTATATGAAAAAATAAACCTACTGAGTTATATTGCATTTTTTGGCTTAGTAGTTGTTTTAATAGTAGTACTCAAATTGTTATAGAAAGGAGAAAATTTATGAAAAACGAAAAATCATATGAACCACAGTTGTTTGAAAAAGAGATTTATAAAAAATGGGAAGAGGCAAAATGTTTTCACGCAGACCCAAAATCAGCAAAGCCTGCATTTTGCATAATTATGCCTCCGCCAAATGTTACAAGTGTTGCACACGTTGGACACGGTATGGATATGACAATGCAAGACATTTTATCTAGATACAAAAGAATGAATGGTTTTGAAGTTTTGTGGCAACCGGGTGCGGACCACGCTGCTATCGCAACAGAAATAAAGATTGTAGAAAAACTTAAATCTGAGGGTAAGACAAAAGAGTCTATTGGAAGAGAGGCTTTTGATAATGTTGCTTGGGATTGGTACAATCACTATGGTGATGCAATAATGCAACAATTCAGAAGAATGGGCTTTTCGGCAGACTGGGAAAAGTACAGGTTTACCATGGATGAGCAAAGTACAAATGCTGTACTTGAGGCTTTTATAAGGCTTTATAACAAGGGATTAATTTATAGAGGGACAAGGCTTACAAACTGGTGTGCAACTTGTAAATCTGTTATTTCAGATGATGAAGTAGAGTATGCTGATGAAGAAAGTTGTATGTGGCACATTAAATACCCATTTAGTGATGGAAGTGGTCATATTGTCGTTGCAACCACAAGACCAGAAACATTGTTTGGGGATATGGCAGTTGCTGTCAATCCAGAAGATGAAAGATATAAAAATATTGTTGGCAAAAAGTTGTTGTTACCACTAACAGACAGAGAAATTCCAATTATTGCGGATAGTTATGTAGAGAAAGAATTTGGAACTGGTATGGTAAAAATTACGCCAGCACACGACCCTAATGACTACGAGGTTGGGAAAAGACATAATCTTGAAATTATGTCTGTAATTGAAAAAGATGGAACATTGAATAATTTTGCTGGAAAATTCAGCGGAAAGAATGCGTTTGAGGCAAGAGAAGAGATTGTAGAAGAACTTAAAAAACTTGGATTTATTGAAAAGATTGAGCCATACACTCATAGCGTTGGTCATTGTTATCGTTGTCATCACATAATTGAGCCATTAGTTACAAAACAATGGTATGTTTCAATGAAAGAGCTTGCAAGGCCTGCAATAGATTGTGTTAAAGATGGAACATTATCAATTTATGCAAAGCGATTTGAAAAGAACTATTTTCATTGGCTTGAAAACATTCAAGACTGGTGTATATCAAGACAACTTTGGACAGGGCATAGAATTCCAATTTACTATTGTGATGAATGTGGTGAGACTTTTGCCTCGAAAGAAATGTGCAAGTGTCCAAAGTGTGGTTCAAATAATGTACATCAAGATGAAGATGTTTTAGATACTTGGTTCAGTTCATCACTTTGGCCATTTTCAACACTTGGGTGGCCAAACACAGATGCTGAAAATTATAAAAAATTCTACCCAACAAGTGTTCTAGTAACGGGATATGATATTTTAACTCATTGGGTTACTAAAATGGTTTATATGGGAATTGAGTGTACCGGTAAAGTTCCTTTCACATCAACACTTATGCACGGACTGGTAAGAGATGAAAAGGGTAGAAAGATGAGTAAGTCTCTTGGAAATGGAATTGACCCAATTGAAGTTGCTGAGCAATATGGTGCGGATGCACTTCGAATTGCACTTGTAAAAGATATGGCTCTTGGGCTTGATACAAGGCTTGGTGAAACAAAAATTGTAAATTCAAAGCAATTTATAAATAAACTTTGGAATGCTTCAAAATTTGTTGATATTGCAGTTCAAGATATTGAAATATTGCCAATTGAAAAATGTAAACTTGGTCTATTTGATAAATGGATTTTATCAAGTTTAAATGATTTAATTGATAATGTAAGGCAAAACATTGAAAAGTATGAAATAGGTCTTGCACTAACCAATGTTCATAACTTTATCCTAAACAATTTTTGTGATTGGTATATTGAACTTTCAAAACCTTTACTTAATAAGGGTGGAGAGCCTAAGCAAAATGTAGCGAGTGTTTTGTACTATGTATTAATTGAGCTTTTAAAATTGATTCACCCATACATTCCGTTTGTAAGTGAATACATTTATGGAAAGATGGGTGGCAGTGGATTTATTTGCAATCAAACATATCCAAAATCAAACAAGGACTTCCAATTTGCAAGTGAAAAAACAAGGGCTGAAAGTGTAATTGAACTTGTTAAAAATATTAGAATCTTTAAAAACGATAACGAAATCGAGGCAGGAAAAACAATTATTTTAAAGACACCAAATGTATCTGCTTTTGATGATTTTATTGAAAACATTAAAAAACTTGCAGGGGTTAGTGAGGTTCAGCAATCAAATGATAACAGTGGAAATTTGATTGTAAGTGATTTAGGTGTTATTTATGCAGACCTAAATATTGATAAAGACGAATTAAAAAAGAAACTTGAAAAGGAACTTGATGCAATAAACTTTGAAATAACTAGAAGTGAAAAAATGTTAAACAACCCTAATTTTGTTGCAAAAGCGCCTGCTAGTTTGGTAGAATTAGAGAAAGAAAAAATTGAAAAAAATAAAGTACTAAAAGAGATGCTTTTAGGAAAAATACAAGAAATTTAGAAAAATGAAGAAATTTTTATTAAGAAAATCATTAACAATAGGACTTTTTTTAATCACGAGCCTCGTGATTGAGTCCTATTTGTTTGTTTTTCTTGGACTTGGAATATTTCCAGAATACATAATGTTTGATATTGCATTATTGTTGTTTTTCTCATTTATAATATTTTGCTTGCCAGCTGGAAGATTTCAAAATATATTTGTATGTTCGTTAGTTTTGATACAAATAATTTTAAGTTACATCAATATTTGTATGTACCAAACGCTAAGTGATATATTTACATTTGATTTACTTTCTTTAGTTGGTGAAACTGCAAGAGTAATAACTTGGGAAATGCTTCCGGTTTGGCCAATGGTTTTCTATCTTGTTTTATTTGGCTTATTTTTGACAGCAATATTATTTTTGAAAAAAATAGATGTAAGAAAGTTTAGACATAACGAACTGGTTAAATTTGTAATCAAAAACATAGCAATTGTTGGATTGACATTATGCTTTGTTTTATATTCAGTTACAAGTGAGTTTATTATAAAAAGCAGGGAAGAAGATGAGGAACTTTACTTCTTTTCCGATATTGCTCTGTATAACACATTTAGTTCAAATAAACAAGCACTGGCAAAATTTGGTACTTGGGGATTTTATTTTGAAGAGTTTTTCCGCCAATTTTATACAATAGATGATACAGCTAGATATACAAAAGCGGAATTAAATGCATACTTGGATTTGTGGGAATATGACCCAAAGAAATTATCAACCTTTGGTGCGTGCGAGGGGCAAAATGTCGTAATGATTATGATGGAGTCTTTTGAGTGGTATGCAATTTCGCCTGAATTGACACCAACTTTGTACGCTCTTGCTAAAGGCTATGATTTTGGAACTCTTGAAGATGGATATAAGAACTTTAATTTTTATGACTTTGTAAAAGAAGATGGTGATACATTTACCACACTTCTTCGAAAAGACTATACGTACGAAGATGGTGAGTATACAAAAATAGATGATGTTGATTTGTTTGAAGATACAACATTGTTCGATAATTATGGGTATACTTTAGTTAATTATTACAGTAAGTCAAAAACTGACTATTCAGAAACTTCTTCAATACTTGGAAACTATCCGTACAATGAAAGTTTTACAACACACGGCGGAATTTTGGGCTATGACTCTCAAAACCTTTATTCAAATATTGACTATTGTTTTTCACTCCCAAATATGTTAAAAGACAATGAGGTGGTGGAAGTTGCAAATTATATGCATTCATATAATTCAACATTCTATGGAAGAGATACACTCATTAAACAGTTTGGGTTTGATTACACAAAATTTTTAGATGGAATGTCAGATGAGATTTCAAAAGGCGATAGGCTATCACACGCTACAATTGATAGTGAAGTTATGGAGTATTATTTAAGTGAGTCTAATGATTACAGGTTTATTCCGGAAGATAAGTCGTTTTTAAGTTTTTATACTTCTGTAACAACACACGGAGAATATACAGAAAATCCTTTACTTTCAAAACATTATGAGTTTTTAGATTCGATAGATTATTTAGGAAAACATGAGAGTGGAAAACAAAATTCTATTGGCTTAACTGCTGAGCAAGAGGGTTATGTAAGAACATATCTCGCATCTGCACTTGATACTGAATATATGGTAACAATACTAGTAGATTATCTTATGAAAAATGGCCTATTTGATGACACTACAATTGTTTTATTTTCGGACCATCAAAGTTACTATGACCAAATGGACTTGTATTATAAGTCTGCATATTTTAGTGATAAAAGTGGGGAGTTTAGTTCTCCAATTTATTGGGAAAGAGACACCGAGTATGGTGAGAATTATGGAATTGACAGCCAAGACAGATATAAAGTTCCGGCAATTATTTATTCAACAAGATTAGATAATGCTGTGGTAGGTGGAAGTATGGGGCATTATGTTACAAAACTAACTTGTGCGTTTGATTTACCAGTAACAATAATGTGCCTACTTGGTGTAGAGTATAATCCTGCAATGTATTTAGGATATCCGGTAAAGTGTATTGTATACAATGAACAAACAGAACTTTATAGAGATTTAGGTGTGCCAGCAATTTGTTCAGCAACTGGAAGTGTATTTGACTTATATATAAACACCGAAGAGGGAAAGACGTTAAAGTATAATAAAAGCAATGTTGTTATTCCAGATGATTTAACAAAATTTTCGTACAATGTAATTAAGTATGTTGAAAAGTGGTATAAAATAACAGCGCTTTATCAATATGATATGTTTGGGAAAGAATAAAAATCTTACATCAAAAGATGTAAGATTTTTCTATTTTTGAGATTCTTTGTATTCAGTTAGTGCTTTTGCAAGTTGGTCAGGGCAAGATGTTTCGTTCCTGCATTGAATACCTTTTAATTTTTTAATAACATCATCAATTTTCATACCGGTTACAAGTTTCGAAACACCTTGTAGATTTCCAGAACAACCACCAATAAATTTAATGCTTTGAATTGTTTCATCTTTGTCAATATCAATAAGTATTTGACGAGAGCAAACTCCCTTTGGGTAATAACTAAACATTTTTTAGCTCCTTAATTATTTAATATATCATATATAGAGGCGAATACTTTGCTTGCACTTTCAAGCCAATTTTTTTGAAGTTCTTTTACTGCATCTTGTGTTGGTGCAATAAGTTTGATTTCAAGAGGTGTAGCATTTGGTTCAATAATTTTTAAAACAACTGTATAATTTCCATCTTTATTTTTGAATGAATCAAAGAAATATTCTTGTTTTCTCTTAAAGATAAGTTTGTTGTCTTTTACAAATTCAGAAATATTTTCTCTTATGCTGGTAGGGATTTCATTATAGAAATATGAAAGACAACTTCTGCCCTCCTGTGTGATTCTGTAATATTTCATGCCTTCAGAGTTTTTTATTTCTTGTATGTAAGTAGATTTTACAAGTTCTGACAATGCAATTTTACAAGTGAAATATGAAATCCACTTTTGTTGATAATAACACATATCAATAATTGTGTCCTCAGTAAGATCGCATTCCATCTTATCAAGAACATACAAAAGTATTAATTTACCTGTTGTTTCGTTAGTTGCATATTGAATCATATTTGCTTTCTCTCGCCTATAAATATTTTACTAGATTATTATAACAAACAACCGTAAAAAAGGGAATAGATTTTTTAAAATTTTACAAATATTGTTTTTAATATGTTTTTTAATGTGTTAAAATATATTTTACAAGGGGAAAGTTGATTATGGCATTACCAAAACACATAAAAGAAGAACTTAGCATTTTTAATGATGCTTGTAATGATTTTATAAATTCAAAATTAATATTGATTGAAAAGTCTATTAGTAGTGTATTAAGCACGATTGCGAAAAGAGGACAGATTTACAGTGTTATAGCCGGCGAGATTGTTGGATATAATTTTCAGGCTGAGTATGAAACAGCTGTAAATTCAAAATCCTTTGAACTTGTACTAAATGAGGAGCGTGTTATTCCTTTTGTGTTTAACTTGCTCAATGAAATGGATAATGGAGCCATTGATATTTTTACTTTTATCAAGCAAATGTTTGGTGCAAATGATGAAAAGGCATACAAGTCTTTCTGTGACTTATTGATAAAGAACTTTATGGAAAGAGTGAAACAACTTTTAGAAGAAAAGTTTGTTGATGAGGAAGAGTTTGTGGAAGAAGAGTCTGAGTCAGAAGATGCTTCAATTGACCCGACTTTTTTAGATAGAATAAAATTTGTAACTGAAAATATTATGGGTGGCCTTCAAAACCCGAAACTTCAAAAACTCAAAACTAGAAGTGATATAAATACTGTTTGTGTGTCGATTATTATATGTATATCAAACAATCAGACAATTGGAATTTTGGGGTTACTCATAGGGCTTCGTCATATGCTTGTAAAGGTTAAACAGTATAAAAATGATATACAGGAATTGGATTTGATTATAAAAGCATTTAATGAATTGTAAAATATATAAAAAAGAACTGTGAAAACAAAATTTCACAGTTCTTTTTGTTTAGTTTCGTATAAT
Source organism: Clostridia bacterium (assembly GCA_045588795.1). Taxonomy (GTDB): domain Bacteria; phylum Bacillota; class Clostridia; order Christensenellales; family UBA1242; genus UMGS1908. The sequence continues at coordinate 14,918 of JAZNEY010000066.1, forward strand.
TTCAGATTTAAACCATTTTTCTTGAAATTCAGTGAGAGCTAAAATTTGTTCATCTGTGTAGTTTCTGCCTTTTTCCATAACAACAAGTTTGTCGTCATCATCATTAAGTCTGTGTATGATTGCGATAACTTGTCCTTCAAATGCTTCAAGTGGGGAGTGTTCTCCTAAGATATAGGCGTCAAGTTCTTCGCCATCACCAGATATGGTGTCAGGGATATATCCATAATTGACCGGATAAATAAATCCGTGTTTTGGGTGTTTTGAGCCAAGTGGTCTATCGATTTTAACAGAAACCTTTGTTCCAAGATATTTACGAGTTTCCATTTAGTCCTCCTTTCTATGTTTTTCCTAATATCTAAAACAATGTTGATATTGATTTATAGATTGACATATACATATCTTTAAAGGCTTGAATAAGGGAGTGGTTTTTTGCTGTGTTCAAAAATTTTTCCGGACTACCATCAAGCAAAAAATATAAAACGAATGATAGAATTATTAATCCAACTAGCGAAATTAATGCAATAATAAATTTTTTTGTCATACAAAGTTCTCCAAGTGGTGTGGTCGCAAACTAGAATAAACCATCAAATCTTGATTTTTTCTGACCGCTTTTTTGCGCGTTATCTCTTTTATCATAAAAAGATTTCAAAAATGCAACACGCTTTAAGTGATATATATTTATAAGTCTTACTTGATTTGCTGGGGTCATAAATGTGTATGCAAAGTAACGACTATCAACACGACTCAAAGATATAGACTTTGGATACATACCTTGAACTTTAAGTCTTGGAATGATAAGCCTTGTTACTTTTTTTGCTTTTTGCTGGGCAGGTGGGGCAATGACATTCTTATTTGTATTTAAGGGTTTATGCATATAAACTTTTTGTGTTTCAGCTTTTTGACCAATCTTGTTTATGTTGTCTTTATTTTGTTGTCTAGCAAACATTTGATATTTTATTCTTACAAGATTGGGGACAAGAGTTAATGTTTCTAACATCTGTTTGAGTTCAAAGAGTGCAAACTTTAAATTGTCATCATCAATAGTATAATCGAATTGTCTTTTTATTGAATGTTTGTCTGCAACAATGTATTTCCCGGTCTTTAGTCCGCTAAAGAAACTGTCTTTTTGTTGGTCTTTTGTTTTGAAGTTTGGCAATTTAGACTTATTAAAAACCTCAATAATGCTGTCTATTGGCATTACATTGTTATTAAAACATAAGAAAAACGCTTTCAAATATTCATCAGCATATGGTTGTTTTTGACATTCATCAAAATAAAATGTTATGAAATCATAAGGAATATAAAGACTTTTTGTTTCTTTGTAGTATTTTTTTGCACACGCATCAATGATGTTATTGCACATAATAAAGAAGTGCAGTTTTTTTACTGCTGTAACTTCTGATTCAGATGCGACATTAGTGTTTTTCATTTTTACTCCTATATATAATGAATAATTATAATATAATAAATAATAATATAATATATTTACAAATATATTATAACAAAAGAAATAGAATATACCAACATAATAATTTAAAAAATTTTTAATTTTTTTTAAAAAACCT
>JAZNEY010000067.1:0-4010 GCA_045588795.1 Clostridia bacterium
GTGTCATTGACGTCGACATTTATAAGTGGGTTAAATCCAAAATATTTTGAAGGTGATTTTGACTACTTATCAAGTCAAGAAAATGGCGATTCTAATATCCATGCATTAGTTGGTTATTTGGGTTCAGATGTATATGATGGTGAAAGTGATACATTTGTAATTGATAAACTAACAATTCCAGAAGAATTTATGAATCTTTTTAATGAAGTTGAAATTTATGAATTTTTTGCAGAATACCCACTAGCACTTAATGGCAATACAATTGAAAATGCTGAGGTAATGGTTTGGTCTGCTAGTTCTTCTGGAATTGGTGTTCCGTGCTTAATGCTTTTATTGAGGGCTGATAATAATGCTTATATGCTAATGTTAGCATTTGCAGATGCCCCAGAATCACAGAAAGTATTGGAAATTAAATACGGAACAGAAACACTTGAATCATATGTTTCGATACATAGTTATAATCCTGTAATTGTTGGAATTGATGGTGATTTGCCAAGTACAGCACTAATTTCAGATGTTGATATGCCAGTTTCAATCGGTTATCTTGGGTATGATGCATACAATCCACTTACCGGTATGGTTATTATTGATGAAATCTCAATCCCTGAAGAAATTCTTGAAGGATATGGTTCTGTATCACTCTATGGTGCTGCTTCCGATGGAATTAGTCAAATCGATATTTCAACTGGAAAAGCAACCAATGTTTGCCTTGAAATAATTCCAGCAATTGAAATGATAGGTACTAATGAGGGATTATGCAACGTAACATTTGCTCCGTATGTAATTTTATTTTTCGAGGTTGGTGGTGTTGTCTTTGGTGTTATTTTATACCTCACAGATAACCCAAATGTGGCATAGGACAAGACGCAATTAAAATTTAAAAAGCTAAAAAATGGTTGCTACTATATAGGCTAAAACCCAACCATTGAAAAGAAAAACAAAAACAAAAGGCAGTGAACACAAGTTGTTTATTGCCTTTAAATTTTATTAGTGGCAATATTCCTATTGAAAAGATAAATAATATTGTGATATAATAAGCCTATGGAAGAAATGAATTTATTTAATGTAAACAAATCAAACAGTTTTAAACCGCTTGCTGAAAGAATGAGGCCAATGACATTAGAAGATTTTTGCGGTCAAGACCATATTCTTGGTAAGGGTAAACTTTTATACAGGCTTGTTCAAACAGGTGCGGTAAGCAGTTGTATTTTTTTTGGACCACCGGGAACTGGGAAAACTACGCTTGCAAATATTATCGCAAATGGAAAGAATGCAAACTTTGTAAAACTTAATGCGGTTTCAAGTGGAGTTGCTGATGCAAAGGCAGTGATTGAGCAAGCGAAAAAAGACCAAGAAATGTATGGCAAAAGGACATATTTATTGCTTGATGAATGCCACAGATGGAGCAAAGCACAAAGTGATTGCGTACTTGGTGCAATCGAGCAAGGGTACATAACTTTTATTGGAAGTACAACTGAAAATCCTTTTTACAGTATGACAAGGGCTATTGTTTCAAGGTGCAGAATTTTTGAATTTAAGCCACTCAAAAGCGAGCATATCAAAAAGGCGATTGAAAAGGCGGTTTCTGATGAGATAAACGGGCTCGGCGGATATAAAATCAAGTTTGAAGAGGGGGCGATAGACACCCTAATAATTGCCTCAGGCGGGGACCTTAGGTTTGCTCTCAACTCACTTGAACTTGCTGTCAAAAGCACAGATGGAAACGAAGATGGCGAGATTACAATAACCAAGCAAATTATAACTGACTGCACTGGCGGAAAACTTCTAAGTGTTGATGAAGATATTTATTATGATATGCTTTCAGCCTTTGGCAAGTCGCTTCGAGGCTCCGACCCTGATGGTGCGGTATATTGGGCTTTTCGTATGATAGAGTCCGGGATAGACCCGCTTGTGATTATAAGGCGACTGATTGCCCACACAAGTGAAGATGTTGGGCTTGCAAACTCAAATGCTTTGGTGGTTGCGGTATCTGCACTAACTGCGTACCAAAACCTTGGCAGTCCAGAGGGCTTGATACCAATGACTCACGCAATCATCAACACTGCAACAAGTCCAAAGAGCAATGCGGTTGTAGTGGCAAGAGACCGGGCAACAGAGGCTGTTCACAAAAGCAATATGGACAGAGTGCCAGACCATTTGAAGAACTATAATTTTATGAAAGAAAAACGAGATACATACAAATACCCACACGACTATGGTGGTTATGTGAAACAACAATATTTGCCAGACTCATTGAAAGATGAAAAGTTCTATATTCCAACCGAAAATGGCAACGAAAAGAAGATAAAAGAGTTTATGGAACTTATAAAAGAGGCTGGGGAAGAAAGCAAAAAATCAAAGCCAAAATCCACATTTAATCACTCATAAATTTGCACACTTTTAGTGTGTAATATTTTGCAAAAACTGGCTAGATGGTGCAAAATAATCTCAAAGTTGCATTTTAAAAATAAAATTTGAAAGTTATAATAAAGTGCTCAAAAATTATCAAAGCATAACAATAAACTGCCAAATTTAATGCAGAAAAACAATTTTATTGATTTAAAATGCTTTACAAAACAATTTTTTGTATTGTATAATAAGATTACAATCAATCTTAGCAAATATTACGCGGTTAATATTTGCTTTTTGCCTGTCAAAACAAATTTTTGACAGACTTTATTGTTATTGATTCATAACTATTTTAGATAAATGTAGAAACTTTGGTTTTTTCAAAGGGGTATGATATGGGAAATAATCAAAATATATATAACACTTGGCTCACCAATGAGCCTATTGCCCACAGGGGTGTTTTTGACAATGAGAAAGTTGCAGAAAACAGCATAACAGCGTTCAAAGAATGTATTGAAAGGGGCTGTCCAATTGAACTTGATGTCAGAGTAACAAAGGACAAAAAGGTCGTAGTATTTCACGACGATAAACTTTGCAGAATGACTGACATTGATGGATATGTAAGTCATATGACATATGATGAAATTAAAGATGCAAAGCTATTAAAGACAAGCGACACAATACCACTATTACAAGATGTGTTAAACCTTGTTGGTGGAAAGGTTCCTCTACTTATTGAGATAAAGAACATAAGCGGTGTAACTTACGAGAAAGAATTATATGATATTTTAAGTGCGTACAAAGGTGAATTTGCAATTCAATCATTCAGTCCAATGATTCTTGAATGGTTCAAGTTGAATGCACCATCATTCAAAAGGGGACAACTTGCATCATACTTTAAGGGCGAAAAAGGACTTTCACCGCTTGCCAAGTTTGCACTTCGCAGACTAAAAATGATAAAGCGAAGCGACCCAGACTTCATATCATATAAACTTGAAGATTTACCAAACAAATATGTAAAGAAAGCAAATTTGCCAGTAATTGCTTGGACAGTAACATCTTATGATGAGATAAAAAGAGCAAAGCAAGTTGCAAACAACTATATTTTCCAAATGTAAAATCAAAGGGGTGAAACAATTATATGAGTGTTTTATCCCTTTAAAAATATAAATTTAGAAAGAGAGAAGAAAATGATAATCACAATAACAGGAGCGCCTTGCAGTGGCAAGTCAACAGTTGCAAGAATGCTTGAACTAAAATATGGTTTTGACAGAATGAGCACGGGAAAGATTGTCCGTGATATGGCAAAGGAAAGAGGGATAGATATTGTTGAAATGCAAGAGGTTTTGAACGCAGACCCAACAATTGACCAAAAGATTGAGGAAAGGCAAAAGCAAATAGGAATTGAAAGAGCAAACGACAACCTAATAATGGAGGCGAGGCTTGCTTGGTATGCTGTGCCAAAGTCATTCAAGGTATATGTAACGATACCGGAAGAGGAAATGGCAAGAAGATTTGTGAAAGACAGCGAAAGGGAAAGCGAAAATGACAGAGTCGTTTCAACAACGGAAGAGGCGAAAGAGGTTTTAGCATACAGAAGAGAGCAAGAGATTGAAAGATATAAAAAGATATATGGAATAAATCTTGCAGATATGTCAAAC
>JAZNEY010000068.1:0-4238 GCA_045588795.1 Clostridia bacterium
AAAAATATTAATACAAAAACATATATAATTTTGTGGTCGAGCAAAGTTGTGTATGTTTTTATTTTTTTGCGATTGCAAGCAAAGTATTAATGTGATATAATTTATTTACTATGAGAATAAAGTTGAATGGTATTAGTGTCTCATTTGGTGAAAATGAGGTTTTAAAAAATATAGATTTTGAGGTCAATGATAAAGATAAGATTGCAATCATTGGCAGAAATGGCTGTGGTAAAACTACACTGCTCAAAGTTTTAATGGGGGTGCAAGAGATAGATGCAGACCCAAGCGGAAATAATGGGGACAAAATTCAAAAGACAGGGAAATTTGAAATTGGGTATTTAAAACAAATTGCTTTTGAAGATGACTCGGAGACTCTTGAAAATGAGGTGCTGAAAGTCTTTCAACCAATTTTAGATATGAAAGCAAAGATTGATTTGCTTGAAGAGAGAATGTCAAGAGGGTTGTATGAAAAGGAGTCTTTAAAATATGAGGACTATTTAAGTCAGTACGATTTAATGGGTGGCTATACATATTTAAAGGAGTATAACAATGCACTCAAACAATTTGGTTTTAGTGAGAGCGACAAAGGGAAAATGTTAAAAGAGTTCTCCGGAGGGCAAAGAACAAAGATTGCACTGATTAAATTGCTATTAAGCAAGCCGGACCTTTTAATCCTTGATGAGCCAACAAACCACTTGGATATAAAAGCAATAATGTGGCTGGAAGAGTATTTAAAGAGTTATACAAAAGCGGTCGTAGTGGTCTCTCACGACAGGGCCTTTTTAGATAAATTTGTAAACACCGTTTATGAGATTGAAAGGCATAAAATTAAAAAATATGTTGGAAATTACAGCGATTTTGCAAACAGAAAAGCTCTCGATTATGAAAGAGATTTAAAGGAATTTGAGTCGCTTTCAAAAGAGCGGGAAAGACTTCAAACGCTTGCCGACAGGTTTAGGTACAAAGCAACAAAAGCAAAGATGGCGCAAAGCAAGTTAAAGCAAATAGAAAGAATGGGTGAGATTGAAAAGCCAGAGAGTGCAGATACCAAAGTGTTTTCATCAATAACAAAACCAAAAGTTGAAAGTGGCAATGATGTTATGTTTGCAGAAGATATTTCAATTGGCTATACAAGTGTTTTAACAAAGATTTCTTTTCGTGTGCAAAAGGGAGACAGAATTGGTGTTGTTGGAGGCAATGGGCTAGGGAAATCCACGCTTCTCAAAACAATAGTCGGTAATGTTCCTTTGCTTGGTGGTAAAATTAGGTTTGGAACAAATGTTGATATTGGTTACTTTGACCAGCAGACAGCAACAAATAATATAAATGATGAATCTGTTTTGGATAATTATCTGGCAGAATTCCCAGAAGATACTATAACAGAGGCAAGGACAACTCTCGGGTCCTTTCTATTCAGTGGAGATGAGGTCTTTAAAAATTTGAAAAACCTTTCGGGTGGCGAACTTGTAAGGCTTGAACTTTGCAAGATATTTAAAAGAAAACCAAACTATTTAATTCTTGATGAGCCGACAAATCATATGGATATTGCAGGAAAAGAAGCTCTTGAAAGAATGCTTGAAAGATATGAGGGGACGATTCTTTTTGTTTCGCACGACAGGTATTTTGTGAACAAGATTGCAAAAAGTTTGATTGTTTTTGAAAATGGTGGCGGAAAGTTCTTAAAAGATACGACTTATGCAGACTATGAAAAAATGCAAGAAACCATAGTTGATTATGGTGAAAATGCTAAAAAAATGCAAAACACGCAGACTGCTCTAAAAGCAAAAGAGGAAAAGCCGGAAAAGGTTAATACATATTTACAAAACAAGGAAAAGGCTAAAAATGATGCCAAGAGGAAGAAACTTGAACGACTAATTGCAGGGCTCGAGGAGGAAATTTCTGCCTTAGAAGAAAAATTTACAGATGTAAGCATAGCAAGTGATTACATCAAAGTGTTAGAGATACAAAAAGAAATTGATGAAAGGAATGTTTTGCTTGAAAAGTATACGGAAGAGTGGTTTGTTTTGAGCGAATAATGTAAAAATTGACAAAATGAAAAGAGTTTGATATACTCTCTTTCGAAAAAACAAATGATAAAGGATATTTTATGGCAAAGGAATTAACTCGTGCGGGCGAAATTGAAAGAACTATTCAGACCACTTACAGAAAAAAGATATGGTCGCCTTTTGTTCGTGCACTAAAAGATTTCGAAATGATACAGCCAAACGACAAAATTGCTGTTTGTATTTCTGGTGGAAAAGATTCAATGCTTATGGCTCTTTTATTTAAGATGATAAAAAGAATAACAGATGTGCCTTTTGAGGTTGTTTATCTTGTAATGGACCCGGGATATAACGAAAGGAACTTGCAAAGAATAAAAGATAACGCAAAAAAACTTGAAATTCCAATTACAGTTTTTAACACAAGAATTTTTGATGCGACACTGAACATTGAAAAAAATCCTTGCTATATCTGTGCAAGAATGAGAAGAGGCTACTTATATCAAAAAGCAGAAGAATTGGGTTGCAATAAAATTGCACTTGGACACCACTATAATGATGTTATAGAAACAACTCTTATGAGTATTTTGAATGGTGGACAAGTACAAGGTATGCTTCCAAGGCTTTATAGCACAAATTATAAAGGAATGGAACTTATAAGACCGTTATATTACGTTCACGAAGATTGCATTTTAAATTGGCGAAACAGGAATGAACTTGAATTTATTGCTTGTGCTTGTAAGATGACTGAAAATATTAATGAGAAAGGTGAGCAAACGGATTCGGCTAGGCAAAGGGTAAAAATGCTAATAAAAGAACTCAAAAAGACCAATGAGTTCGTTGAGGACAACATTTTTATGTCAATGAACAATGTTCAACTTGACACAGTGCTTGGCTATAAGATAAAAGACAAAAGATTTTCATTTATGGAAAGATTTAAAAAAAATAATAATGACAACAAAAAAGATGCTAAGTAATTTAGCATCTTTATTTTTTGTTTGTTAGGGCGAGGTGCTCGCAAAATTTTGTAATTCGTTCTGTCGCATCTGGCTTTTTAATTTTGCTTATGTTGTTTTTTAACTCCTCAAGTCTGTTTTTATCCCTTGAAAGTTCTTCAACTGCGTCTAAAATGTCATATTTCTTGGTGAGTTTAATGCAGGCATTGTTTCGGTCAAGAAATACCATATTGTCATACTCTTGTGCAACAAGTTTTTCAGTTAACGCCATAGGAAGATTTTTATTTAATGATTCATTAACAGACACACCGCCCGATTTTCCGGTGAAAATGTCGCTTGCACTCATCAGTTTGCTTACAAAGTTTATATATCCATAATTGTGCACTTTGTGAATAATATCTTTCTTTGAAATAATCTTGTCAATTTTCTTTTTGCCCTCTTTGTCTTTGCCATTAACAACTACTATTTGTATAGGGGTCTTGCATTTTAAGAGTTTTCGAACAAGTTTTTCAGTACCTCCAAACCCACCGCCACCAAGCATTATCATCACAGTGAATAGGTCTTGGTCAAGTCCAAGTTCTGTTCTTGCCTCAGATTTTTCTAAACTTTTTGAAAACTCAGTGTTTACAGGTAAGCCATAGTCAATTAATTGTTCAGACTTGTATCCTTTTTGAATTAAAATAGGGTGCAACGCCTTATCTGGTGTTATCATATAGTCAACACCTATTGCACACTCGAAGAATGGGTGAACGGTATAATCAAAAAGTATGGAAACTATTTTAATATTGGGGTTTATCTTCTTTTCTTTTCTAAGGTTGGTTAAAATGATAGCAGGGAAGAAGTGTGTGCATATTATAACATCTGGGTCCTCTTGTGCGATATGATTGAGCAACTTTTTTGTTTCTTTTTTAACAACGCCTTGTGCAATTGAGCTTTCTCGTTTTTCAGGTTTTTGTTTTTGGAGGCTTCTAAAAATAAGGTTGTAAATTTCAGGCATAAATTTACACACCATAGTATAGCCACTATCAATAAGTTTGACCTTAGAGATAGAGGCAAATCTTTTAAATAGATCTACCTGCAAGATTTGATTCTCTGGGTTTTTAGACAATTCGCAAGAAATTGCTTTCGCAATTGAATTATGACCCTCTCCCGCAGTAACTGTTAATACTAAATACTTTTTCAAGGTTGCTCCAAAACAAAAAATTTATCGAAATATATATTTAAAATTAGTATAACATTTTGTTTTTCAATTGTAAAGTATATTTTAAATATCAATTTATCA
>JAZNEY010000069.1:0-12648 GCA_045588795.1 Clostridia bacterium
TAAATATGACAAAACTAGCGGTTTATAAAGAAAAGAAAGTAAAACATAAATTTGTTGTTATAAATTTTTTTTCTAGAAAAAGAGTTATAAGATTTTTTGCTGTTGTTTTTGCTTTGATGGCTTTGTTTTTTCTTGTGATGAGGTTTTTAGTAAGCCCAATTATTTTAAACACAGGGAAGTCTAAGATAGATGAAATTTCAATAAAAACTATTAATGAATCCATTAATGAAATAATGCTTGGAACAATAAGCTATGATGACTTAATTCATATTGTAACAGATGGAAATGGTAAAATTTCAATGCTACAAGCAAATTCCGTTATGATAAATACTCTTACACAAGATGTAATAAAGAAAACATATGAAAGTCTTTTTGAAAGAATTTATGACCCTTTATATATTCCTTTGGGGTCTTTTAGTGGCATACCCGCTTTTTCTACATATGGACCCGTTATTTCAATTGAAATATTGCCATATGGTAATGTGCATTGCAAATTTATAAGTGAATTTACTTCTGCTGGTATTAACCAAACAGTTCATAAAATTTATGCGATTGTTGATGCAAAAGTAACGGTTGTATTACCTATGAATAAACTAGTTTGTGAAAATGGGGTAGAGGTTTTAATTTGTGAGAGTTTAATAATTGGAGAGGTTCCAGATACATATTTAATGGCGGAGGAAAAAAGCGACTTACTTAATATGGTTGGATAAAAAATTTTCTTGTAAATTTTACAATATTGTGGTATCATACACAATGTGTAAAATTTAAGGAGAAATTTATGTATTTTTTAGATAATGCAAGTACAACTAGGTGTGATGAAGAGTCTGCTCAAATTGTGAAAAATGCTTTAATTGAAGATTATTTTAACCCATCAGCAAAATATTTGCCTGCAATAAAAATGGTTAACAAGTTGAATGAGTGCAGACAAACAATCAAGGACACACTCTTTGCGATTAACTATGATGTTATTTTTACATCAGGAGCAACTGAGGCAAATAACCTAGTTTTAAATACGGCTTGTTCAAAATCATATAAATCGCTTATTTCATCAGGCGAACATTCTTCAATTTTTGAAACAGCAAAACAATTAAAGTTAAAAGGTGTTTCAGTTGAAGAAATTGGATTGACAGGTGATGGCACTGTTGATATGGAATCGTTTGCTTTGCAAATGACAAAAGAGGTGGGGTTTGTTTCTGTTATGTATGTGAGTAACGAAACCGGAGCAGTCAACGACTTAAAGCAACTTGTAGAATATGCAAAGTCTGTAAACCCAAAAGTTTTATTTCATATTGATGCGGTACAAGGTTATGGTAAACTTCCAATCAACATTGAAGATATTGGTGCAGATTATATGACTGTTTCTAGTCATAAAATTCACGGGCCAAAGGGAGTGGGTGCATTAATTGTAAAGAAAAAGACAAAATTAACACCACAAATTATTGGCGGTGGTCAAGAAGAGGGTTTTCGTTCTGGTACAGAAAATTTGCCATCTATTATGGGTTTTGCGTATTCTGCTAAAAAACAGCATAAAGATTTGCGTGGCAGATATGAAAGAGTAAAGGAATACAAAATTTCTTTCTTCGAGAGACTTAGAAAGTTGGCGGAGGCTGAAAATATTGAAGTTGTTTTAAATGGCAATTTACTTTCTGCCTCTCCGTATATTCTAAGCGTAACTTTCCCGGGAATTAAGGCTGAAATTTTGCTACACAGTTTGGAAAATAATGAGATATATGTTGGAACTGGTTCGGCTTGTAATTCGAAACATAAATCAAACAGGGTTTTATCTTCAATGGGTAAAAATGCTAGTGAGGTTGAGGGGAACATAAGGATTTCATTCTGTGAAGAAAGTTTGTCTTTCGACCAAGATTTCATAGTTGCAAAAATAATTGAATGTGTGAAAAATATTAGGAGAAAATAAAGATGGAACAAGATGCAATATTAATAAGATATTCTGAAATCTTTTTAAAAGGTAAAAATAGGGGCTTTTTTGAAAAGGTACTAAAAAATGACATTAACAGAAGATTGGAGCCATATGACACGAGGCTTGAAATTGTTTCTGGCAGATACATTGTAAGCGGGTTTGATTTGCAGTATAGGCTAAAAATTCAATCAATTTTGCAAAAAATCCCAGGTGTATATTCAATTTCTCCGGCAATAACAACGGAAGCAAATCCAACAGCAATAAGAGATGTTGCTGTTGAACTTATGAAAAATAAACTTGGCAGTTTTAGGGTTACAACTACAAGAGCAGATAAAAATTTCCCTGTAAGTTCTATGGAGTTTTCAAGAGAACTTGGTGCTGAAATTTTACGAAGCAACCACAAACTTAAAGTTGATTTACACGAGCCACAAACAAACTTACAAGTTGACATAAGAACAAATGGCAAAGCGTATATTTATTTTGAAGAATTTTTGGGCGTAAATGGTATGCCTGTTGGTACTGCTGGAAATGGTCTACTTTTATTGTCTGGCGGAATTGACAGCCCGGTCGCAGGTTATATGATGATTAAAAGAGGATTGAAAATTTCCGCACTTCATTTTGAAAGTTTTCCATATACAAGCCCGCAGGCACTTGAAAAAGCGAAAGAACTCGCAGAAGTTCTTGCAGGTTACAATGGTGAAATTAAGCTATATGTGGCAAATATTGCAAAAATTCAAGAGGCTATTCATCAAAATTGCCACCCAGACTATATGATAACTTTGGTTAGGAGATTTATGCTTCGAATCGCAAACAAACTTGCAGAAGATATGAAACTTGGTTGTTTAATTTCGGGTGAAAGCCTTGCACAAGTTGCGAGTCAGACACTTGAAAGTATGACAACTATTGGTGAGGCATGGCAATCATTAAAACCATTTTATAAGCCACTTATTGGATTTGATAAGATTGATACCATAAGAATTGCTCAAAAGATAGGAAGTTATGATATAAGCATTAGACCATATGATGATTGTTGTACAGTATTTTTGCCAGATTCGCCTGTTATAAAACCAAGGCTGGACAAGGTTCAAAGGGAAGAGTCAAGACTTGATGATATTGAACAGTTGGTAGAGGAAGTTTACAATAATATTGAAATTTATAGCATAAATGCAAAATAATTATAAAAATAAAAGTATTAGAAATGATTTTCTAGTACTTTTTATTTTGTTTTTGGCGCCTATTTGGTTATAATTAATTATGAATAGGAAGAAAAAGGAAAGGTTTGAAATTATGAAACAAACATTAGTGAATTACCCAAACAAATTCAGAGTCGTATATGCAGGCAAATCTGCATCTGCTGTTGCAATATCCGTAAGCATATGTGCAGGTGCTGAACAAGAGCCTAAAAACTTGAGTGGTGTTTCCCACATTATTGAAAGAGTTTTAAAACAGCATTTGATATCTGAGACAGGAGTCTTTGGTGGTGTAGTTGAAACCAAGACTGATTTTGAGCATATTGAAATCACAATTTCAACATTAAGACCATATATAGCAAACACATTAACTATTTTAAGTTCTGCTATTTTTGATTTTAATCCAAAAGTGGCAGTTTTTGAAAGAGAAAAAAATAGAGCACTTGCGGAAATTGAACAATCAAATTTCAATCCAATGGCGATATTGACTTCACTTACACAGAAAAATATGTATAAGGGAACAAATCTTGCGACAGAAGTTTTAGGTACAGAAAAAACCGTGAGACAAATGTCATTGGAGGAAGTTAAAGAGTATTATAAGTCAATCATAACGCCAGATAGTTTAATTCTTTCAATGGTTGGAGATATTTGCGACAGGCAAATGGTTGAGCCAAGTGTAAAAAAAGATGAAGATGGCAATAATTTTGTAATTGAAAACAATTCAACAGATAATATTATTGATGAAAAATGGATAATACCATCTCTTGACAGAATTAAAACAAATCCAAACGAGTCAGGCGTAAAAATTATTGGTTCATACTCAAATGTACAAGAACTTGTGAACAGACTTTTTTATTCAAGGACTCTCAATCTAGACAATGGCAAAAGAAAGAAAAAAACGAAATATACAGTTCCAGATTATAATGTTTTTGTTGAGAAAACGAAAACTCTAAACCAAACGAGATTTCAAATTTCTTTCCCTTCAGCACCATACAATTCTGCGGGCTATAAATATGGAAAAATTCTTGAAGATTATATAGATACATACTTGCGTACTGAGCTTGCAAACGCAAAGGGGGTGTATAGTCTCAATGTTGCCATTAAACAATTCAAAGAAAATGGACATATTTCCATAACATTTGCAGTTGATGAGGACAAAGCTTCAGAAGTTTATAATATGGTTGTGTCAGCACTTGTAAGACTAAAAACAGAAACAGTTACAACTATGGAATTTAATTCAATTGTAACAAAATATAAAACACAAGTTGCACTGAAACATCAAAAAATAACGGAACTTGCACTGAGATACAATAAGTGGCTATACTTAAAAAACAGACTGTTCAATTTAGAAAATGAATTAATTGCAATTGACTCGCTTACATATTCAAACTTTACTTATATTTGCAACCAAACACTTGATTTTACAAGAATGGTTGTTGTGTGTCTTGGAAGGAAGATGAAGAATTTTGAGCCATTTGCACCAATTGGAGGAAAAAGAAAATAATGGCAAAATTAATACAATTCAAAAATGGGCTAAGACTGGAATTTGTTTCAAAACCAAAAAATATGGTGCAGGCATCATTTAAAGTTGCTTTTCTTGCAGGCTCAGAAGATGAAGAAAGGGAGCAGGGTATTGCACACCTGCTTGAACATTGCACATTTAAAGGAACAAAGGAATATACGCAAGAGCAACTTTCTGTTGAAATGAATAAAATTTCAGCGGTTCCAAATGCAAGCACATCTGCGGAATTTACGGTATATGAGGCAAAATTTCCAAAGTTTAATGTAAAAAGACTTATTGAACTTTTCTCAAAAATGATTTTTGAAAGCACATATGATGAGCGTGGTATTCAAAGTGAAAAGTTTGTTGTTTTGGAAGAAATAAAGATGCATGATGATGTTCCATCTGATTGTGCCTTTGATAAATTAACCAATACTATGTATAAGGGGACAACTCTAGGATTTGATATTGCAGGAGATGCAAATCTTTTGAAAGATGTAACAAGAGAAGATTTGGTTAAATTCAAAGAAGAGCATTATATTCCTGAAAACACAATTATATCTGTCGTTGGGGACTTTAAAGAGGAAGAAGTTGTAAATCTTATAGAAAATTATTTTGTTCAAAAATTTGACAGAGTTAAAGTTGTGGACAAAAAAATAAAAAAGTGGAATGAAAAAGTTGTTTTAAAACCAGAAACTATCATTCAAAATAAAAAACTTAATCAAGCAAATGTTATGCTTGGTGCATATACGGTAGGATATGAAGATATTGACCGAATTAAACTTGCGATTATTCTTTTTGTTTTGGGTGGAAGTATGAGTTCAAGGCTTTTTGTAAGACTTAGAAATCAATTGTCGCTTTGTTACAGCATTTATTCCGACCAATTAAATTATAAGAATAATGGGTTTATGTTGATTGATTTTTCGACTTCTCCAATCAATTATGAAAGAGCGATTGATGAGGTTAAAAATGTAATTGACGAAATTAGAAAAAATGGTATAACTGAAGAAGAATTTATACTTGCTAAAGATGTTTTTTTAAACAACTTTTTAATGGGGCAAGATGTTCCAGTAGGTCATATTTCCTATCTTGCGTATACTGGGAAATTGTTTGACACAAAGAAAAGAGAGACTGAAATTAGAAGTTTACAAAAAAGTGATTGTGAAGCTGTTTTTAGAAAGTATATTGACAGAGACAAATTCTTTATTTCTGTTGTAAAATAACAGAAGTAGTACAATAAAGTCGCTTTTAATTGTTTGCAAATTATATACTAATTATGTTAAAATATAAATGTTAGAGATAATTTAGGAGTTTTCTAGGGTGTATTATAATTCAAGAAAAAAATCGAAAAAGCTGAAATGGCAGGGTATTCTCTCTGCTTCGCTTTTTTCTGTTTTAGGTTTAATAACCTTTTTTAAGTTTGCAACTGGATTGACAAATATTTTGCTTGGTGTTTTTGGGCTTATGTTCTATCCAATGATTATTCTTGCTGTGCTCGTTTCTTGTGGTATAGCGTTTAATATGAAATTTTCACTTTCAGGTAAAAATTTATCATACCTAGTTTTGTCTGTTATAAGTTTAGAACTTTTGTTGCATACAGCATTCGTTGCAAAATTTGCGACTGAACACGGTGTAAAAATTTCACATTATTTTGATTTTCTTGGAATGGTTGCAACTATGAAAAGCGGGGTAACTGTGGGCGGGCTAATTGCTTCACTGGTTGCTTATCCGTTTATGTGTTTACTAAGCCCTGTTGGTGCTTGTATCTTGTTTGCAATAATGCTTACTGTTTTTGTATCACTTTGTGTCGATTATTATTTAGTGGCAAGAAACTTTGAAGAAAATAAAAAAGTGAAAAGTATGCTACAAAGAAACGGTGATAATAAGTATGCTTATAAAAATGACACTATTTGCAGTAATCTAACAAGCGTTGGAACAAGTGATGACATTTCGACAAGAGAGTTAAATCAAAACTATACATCAAAATTCATTGACGAAGAAGAAAATTCTGATGAAAATGAACAGAGAGAGGGTTATGTTTTTGATGGATATAGCGAAGAAACCCCATCAATCATTGAAACATCACAGCCACAAGTAAGCAATGGCTATGACTTTATAAACGGAGACAAAGAGAATTCTCGCTATGACCCCAACAAGTTTTCAAGTGCTAGTGAATATATAACCTACAAATACTCACCTACAATATATAAAAATCAACGAAATCAAGAAAATGCTTCAAATAATGAGGAAGAAAACCAATCACTTTATGATTCAGAAGAAACATATGGGACAGATTATGCTAATGACAACACCGAGCCTGATGGTTATGGGTATGCGAGCGAAGAAACTGTTGCAAATGAAAAGTATCTGAGTGAAGAGGAAACAGAAAGTTCGGTTAGTTCGTTTACAGAAGAATTTAACACATCAATATTTACAGGGCAACACAACGAGAATACAAGGGAAAGAAGAGATTCTGGCTCTACATTTGACAACAGTCCATTTAGCACATTTAACACCGGTGAACAAATAGGTGTTGACAACAGCAGGGTGAGAGGAAGAGATAGTGAAGTGTTCCCAAGCACTGCTAAAACATTCTTTGATGATTCGCCTGTACAAAAGAAAGAGCCTGAGCAACTTCCAATCTTCAAAAACATTAAACCACAAAAGTACGGTCAAGAGAAAGATAAAAAATATAACGCTCCACCAACCACACTTCTTGAATTATGCTCAGATGATGAAAGTACATATGGGGGAGATTACCAAGCAAAAAGTGCCGCACTTGAACAAGTACTTAGCAGTTTCAATATTGATGCAAAGGTGTCTAATATTGTAAGAGGACCAACAGTTACTCAATATGAGTTAAGTATGCCATATGGAACTTCCGTAAAGAAAATTTTAACCTATGATGGCGATATTGCAGCCGCTCTTATGAGCAGGGGCGGTGTGAGAATAGAGGCACCAATTCTTGGTAAAAACGCAGTTGGTGTTGAAGTGCCAAACGATACACGAAGCAAAGTTGGTTTAAGAGAACTTCTTGAATCAAAGGAATTTCAAACCACAACATCAAACCTTCCAATTGTAATGGGTAAAAGTGTTTCTGGTGAGGTTATAGTAAAATCGCTTCCAAAACTTGTACACTGTTTGGTTGCAGGCTCAACTGGTTCTGGTAAATCTGTGTTTTTGCACTCATTAATCCTTAGCCTAATGTACAAATGTTCGCCATCACAACTTCGTTTCATTATGATTGACCCGAAGAGAGTTGAATTTACAACATACAGCGGAATGCCTCAT
This sequence comes from Clostridia bacterium, assembly GCA_045588795.1. GTDB lineage: Bacteria > Bacillota > Clostridia > Christensenellales > UBA1242 > UMGS1908. The sequence continues at coordinate 7,904 of JAZNEY010000069.1, forward strand.
ATGATGCTCCCAAATGCTGTTTCTGAGTGCGATAAAGCAATTAATGCACTTGGTTGGGCTGTTAAAGAAATGGACAGAAGATTTAAAAAATTGCAACAATACAAAGTTCAAAACATTCAAGACTTTAACCACTTAAAAGAGGTTACCGATACCCATGAAGAAGAGCAAATGGCTTACCTTGTTATCATCATTGATGAATTAAATGACTTAATGATGGTAGGTAAAAAAGAAGTTGAAGAAAAGATTACAAGACTTGCTCAACTTGGAAGAGCAAGTGGTATACATCTTATTATTGCAACACAAAGACCATCTGCTGATGTTATTACTGGTACAATTAAAAACAACTTGCCAACAAGAGTCGCATTTTCTCTCGGCAGTGCTATTGACTCAAGGGTTATTCTTGATGAAAGTGGCGCTGAAAAACTTCTAAGTCATGGTGATATGCTTTTATCTGCAAATGGCTCGAATTCAACAGTAAGATTGCAGGGTGGATTTGCTGAAATGGACGAAGTTAGAAAGGTTGTTGAATATATAAAGAGCCACAACGAATCATATTTTGATGAGGAACTGGAAAAAGAAATATTGGCAGATAGAAAAGAAGAAGTTCCTGCAGATGGTGGAAGTGGAAAAAATGGTCCTAATACTCCAGCACTTGATGAACTACTTCCAGCAGCATTAAAACTTTGCATTGAAACAGGTGGTGCTTCGATTAACCTTGTACAAAGGAGATTTAGTGTGGGTTATGCAAGGGCTGCACGAATTGTTGACCAGATGGAACTTGCTGGATATATTTCACAAGGAAATGGTAGTAAACTTAGAACTGTATATATGACAATGAGTGAGTTCAAGGAAAAATTTGGTGAGGACTAATAAAGTAGAGGAATAAATTATGGGAAAAGAACAAATTGATGAAAAATTAAGTCAAATGCTTGTAGGTGTTATTTCTTTGGGTTGTGATAAAAACAGGGTGGACACTGAGAATATGATGACACACTTAGCACATCACGGAATGGCATTCACATCAGATTCTTCTCAGGCAGATATTATCATTATTAACACTTGTGCGTTTATAAAATCATCAAGAGAAGAAACCTATCAAACAATTGAGGAAATGACTCAATACAGAAAGACTGGTCGTTGTTCGTGCCTTATTGCAACGGGTTGTTTTTCTCAAAGCAGAGTAAAAGAATTGCAAAATGATTTCCCAGAAATTGATATTTTTATGGGAGTTAATGACTACGCAAGAATTTATGAAATAATAAAAGAGTTCTTTTCAGCAGAGGAAAGACACGATATTATTTCAGTTGATACTCCATTTAATATTGATTCAATTGAAAAAGGTAGGCTTACAACAACACCTCAGCATTATGCATATGTGAAAATTGCAGATGGGTGCGATAATTTTTGCTCATACTGCCTAATTCCTTATATAAGAGGCAGATTTAGGTCAAGAAAGATTGAAAGTATTGTAACAGAATCAACCGACCTTGTGGAGCGTGGTGCTAAAGAGTTGTTGCTAGTTGCGCAAGATGTGGCAAAATATGGTGAAGATATTTATGGGGAAAACAAACTTGCAGAACTTATAAGGGAATTGTCTAAAATTGAAAAACTAGAATGGATAAGACTTTTGTATTGTTATCCAGAGCACCTAAAAGAAGATGTTATTAATGAACTTTTAACAAATCCAAAGGTTTGTGGTTATATTGATGTTCCATTCCAACACGTGAATTCAAAAATATTAAAGGCTATGAACAGAAAGGTTGAAAAGCCTGATATTATTCGCTTAATTGAGAAAATAACATCATCTGAAAAAGAGATTGCTGTAAGGTCAACATTTATACTTGGTTTTCCAGGAGAAACAAAGGCAGATTTTAATGAACTCATTGACTTTTTAAAGAAATACAAAATGCCAAATGTTGGGTTCTTTACATATTCTCGTGAAAGCGGAACAGTTGCAGCAAGGCTTGAGGGTCAAATTGAAGAGAATATAAAAAAGAGACGACTAGTGAAAGCAGTAAAAACTCAAAAGAAAGTTATTTCAGACTACAACAAGTCGCTTGTTGGCAAAACATTAAAAGTTGTTTGTGAGGGTATTACTCCTAATGGTGATTACTTGTATGGAAGAAGCGAATTTCAAGCTCCGGACATTGATACAATAACTTATTTCACATCTAAAACGCAGGTAAATGCAGGAGAGTTTTATAACGTTACAATAGATAAAGTCAAGGGCTATGACCTGTTTGGTCATATTGTTGACTAAAAGCAAGGGGGATAAATGATGAAAACTATAAATAAGAATTTACCAAACATTATAACAATCATAAGAATTTGCTTAACACCGGTAGTTATTGCACTATTTCTTATACCATCAAGTGGGGTACTTAAATTTGTATCTTTCAGTGTATATGTTATTGCATCTTGCACAGATTTCATTGATGGATATCTTGCAAGAAAATATAATCTTGTAAGTGATACAGGCAAACTTTTAGATACTGCGGCAGATAAGTTTTTACAGACAAGTGTACTAATTTTGGTACTTACAAATCATTATACTATGTTTTGTGAGTGGATAAATATTTTACTTGTGCTAATAATTCTATTAAGAGATGCTTGGATAAACACAGTTCGACAACTTTGTGCGTCAAAAGGTATAATCGTTGCTGCAGATATTTGGGGTAAAATTAAGTCTATAATAATGGATATTGCTATGGGAATTTTATTTTTCTATATTGCCCTTGCAGAAATTTTACCACACGGAGTTAATACTGTTTTATTTGCAGACTTAAAACTTCTTTACATTGGTTGTGTTGGATTTGTTTTATTTGCTATTTCTGCTATATTCTCAATTGCATCTGGCATTAATTATACAGTTGTAACTTGGGACATTATCTCTGGTAAAGTAAATAACAACTCACAAAAAAACGAACAATAATTATATTTTACCTATTGAATTGTTTATTTATTTCAATTATAATGGGTGTGTAAGGAGATGAAATTATGGCAAAAGATACTTTAAAAGAACAAGAAGAATCAAAACAAAACAAATTAAAAGCATTGGACCAAGTAATAGCACAAATTGAAAAACAACATGGAAAAGGCTCAATTATGAGACTTGGCGAGCAATCAATTGCTCCTATTGATGTTATTTCAACAGGCTGTTTGGCTCTTGATGACGCTCTTGGAATTGGTGGTATACCAAGGGGAAGAATTATAGAAATATATGGACCAGAATCTTCTGGTAAAACAACAGTTTCTTTGCATATTATTGCAGAGGCACAAAAGGCTGGCGGAACTTGTGCGTTCATTGATGCAGAGCATGCACTAGACCCAACATACGCTGCAAGACTAGGCGTGGATTTGCAAAACCTTTATGTCTCACAACCAGACAATGGAGAGCAAGGCCTAGAAATTGCTGATGAACTTGTAAGGTCGGGAGCTCTTGATGTTGTTGTCATTGACTCGGTTGCAGCGCTTACACCAAAGGCTGAAATTGATGGAGAAATGGGCGACAACCATATCGGACTTCAAGCAAGACTTATGTCGCAAGCACTTAGAAAACTTGCGGGTGTTACAAACAAAACAAAGACCTGCGTTGTATTTATAAACCAACTTCGCGAAAAGGTTGGTGTAATGTTTGGTTCACCAGAAACAACACCTGGTGGTAAGGCATTAAAATTTTATGCAAGCATAAGACTTGATGTAAGAAAAACTGATACACTTAAAGATGGCTCAGATAGCGTTGGTAACAGGACAAGGGTAAAAATTGTTAAGAATAAACTTGCTCCTCCATTCAAAATTGCAGAGTTTGATATTATATATGGAGCAGGAATTAGCCAAGAGGGTTGTGTCCTTGATGTTGCAAGTGATAAGGGCATTATTGAAAAGAGTGGAGCGTGGTTCTCTTATAATGGTCAAAAGATTGGTCAAGGCAGAGAAAATGCAAGAAATTACTTAATCAATAACCCAGAAATACTAAATGAAATCATTGCGAAGTGTAAAGGTCAAACAGAGGCTGATGAAATAATTGGGGAAGAGGAATAAATTCTTCTTGACCAGCGGTCTCAATATGTTATATAATAAGGTTATATGTATTTTTAAGGTAGGACAAAATGAATAATTATAGTAAGACTAAAAGTATGATATTTTTCATAATCTTTGGATTAATTTTTGCAATAGGGGCGGTGTTAACATTTGTTCCTATGCGTTTTGGCTCAAAAGATTATGAATCATTTATTGGTGCTATGGCACTTTCAACAGATTGTAACGACAGTATATCTGCAGTTTACACTTATACAGAAGATGACTCAACAGATGTTGACAAGGCAATCAAGATTATGGGAAGTACTCTTGAACAAAAATTTGGTAAAAATTCTGTAAATGTTTACAAACTTGGAGACAACAGGCTTAAAGTTGAGGTTGCCAATGGTATAACTGAGGACAGAACTAATGAAATTAAAGAGTGTTTAAGCGGATTTACAGCGGGCAAAATGACTATTACAAACAACAAAAATCCAAAAGCAACGCTTGAAGAAAATCCAGATTTGCTTGTAATTGATGGTTGGAAAGATATTGAATCAATTTCATCTCAAAATTACAAGGGTAGTTATGGGATTGAAGTTGCATTTACAAAAAGTGGCAAGGCTACTTACGAATTAATGACAGGTCAAACTGTTTATATTTATATAAATGGTAATGCTTTTCCAAGCGACAACTATAACTCGGTTGCACTTACACAAGAAACTACA
>JAZNEY010000070.1:0-11082 GCA_045588795.1 Clostridia bacterium
AGTTGCTTTACATTTTCAAAATCGTTGGTATCGCCAGTATAATAGTATTTGCCTTTATCGTCGGTAAACATAATTCCAATTTATGTAATACTAATTAAATTATTTGTTATAATAATAAAAATATATATTGTGATACCTATTGAAATGAGTGTATATTTATGTTAAAATATTATAACCATGGAGGGATTGGTTATGAAAAAAAATTTTTTAGAAGCAATTAGAGATCTGTTTGGTTTTGAAGATACACCAAAAGGGAAAGTATATGACGAATTATCAGAAGTGGGAAAGTGGCAAGCAAAAGTAAGTGATAGATGTTATAATAAAGATGATTTGGTTTATTTTGTTCAATATGGTCACGAAAAAAATAAAGATGATATATATTTTATGTGTGGTTATCTAAATGCTGATGGTACTAGATTTAGAGATTTGTCCACGGGTGCAGTTTACGGTGTGTTTGATGCTCCTTATCCAGATAGAAATACTATGATTGGAGAGAGTATGCATTCTACAATTTCCTATGACAATAGTTCTTTTGTTAGGGTTGAGCCGGAAGTTATAAGATTAAATGATTTACGTGGTACGAGATGGATAAATGTTGGTCTTGCTGGTACAGCGTTGGCTTCAACTGCTCAATTGTATTTGACAGGTATGGATAGTGGAATGGTATTATCTGAGACTTTGAAAAATGAGAATCTTTATAAGTATATTGTAGCACCTGCATTGTATCGCTTAATTACTAGAGATTATGGTCAAGAATTTGCGTCTGGAAAAGATATATTGGGTGCTGTAAAACAAGCAAATATGTGTTGTATTGATAATGTGAATAAAGAGGCAGAGAGAATGCAGAGAATTGCAGAAGGTGGACCAGATGCACCAATAAAAGATGCTAGTCTACCACCTGAAGAATTGGATTTTTAAAAAATGAAGTGGCAGATAAAATGACACTTTGCATTTTTTATAATAAACTAATAAAACCTAACTTTAAATATAGAGTTCAAATTATCAACCTGTTTGATAGTTTGGACTTTTTCTTTATCTGTGTTGTATTGATTGTCTGTTGTTTTTGTTTGTGGTGGGTTGTTTTTGTTAAAGATTTCGAGCCTTGTATTTAAGGAGTTTTCACTTGCAAGATAAACTTTGTTTTCATTTTCGTAAGAGTCAAGGTCTATTGGAAGATAAATCAAATTATCTGGCATTGTAAAGTTTGCCGGTTTTTCATTTTCGTAAAGTGATGCAAAAAGACTTTTAATGAAAAGAGTAGGGTATGTACTTCCTTTAATTGTGTCGTGCATAGAGCCACTTGCTCCGGTTGTGTTTCCTATCCAACAAACAGCTGTGTGCTCGGTTGTGTATGAGGCATTCCAAGCGTCCATATTGGACTTGTCTGTTGCATTTGTGCCAGTTTTTGATGCAATAAAATTTCCAAGTTCTTTAATTTTTCTACCCGTTCCATAATTTGCCACGCTTTTAAGCATATCGGTCAATAGGTATGCAGTTTCCTTTGACATTACTTGTCTTTCGTCAATAGGGTTTTCGTAGACAATTTTATCATCAATTTCAATTGACTTAATGAATGTTGGCTTGATATAACTCCCGCACCTTGCTATCGCCATATAACTTCCAGCAAGTTCAGAAATTGTTACACCCTCAGTAAATCCGCCAAGTGCAATTGCAAGATTGTTATCATTTTCATTAAAAGTTATTCCAGCTTTTTCAGCCATATCTTTGGCTTTTGAAAGGCCAACTTCACTTAATAATTTTACCGCAGGTATGTTTGTACTTCTGACTACATTGTCCCTTAAACTGGTGTATCCATAATATAATTTAGTTGCATTATTTGGGGTGTAGCCATCTATGTCAATTGCCTCATCAAGAATTAGTGAACAAGGAACATATCCGTTGTATTCTATTGCTGGTCCATATACTAAAATTGGTTTAATCGTACTTGCGGGTTGTCTTTTTAGTTCGGCTAGATTAAATTTTGAGTTTCCTGCAAAAGATATAATGCCACCCGTATTATTATCTATCACTATACTTGCTATATCTGGCTCTATGCCATTTTTGTTGGTAACTATGTATTCTTTGGATTTGACCATTTCTTCTGCAAGAGATTGCAAGTTTTTATCTAGGTATGTTGTAATTACCACTTTCTTGTTTTGAGGCAGTTCCTTTACATCTAATATTTCACAAGCCTCTTGAATTGCATAGGACATATAACCGCTGTATTGTAATGGGTTTTTATTGATAACTAAGCAATTGAGTTCCTCTTCTGCTGTTTTTGCCTCTTCACTTGTTATATATCCTTGTTCTTCCATTAGCGATAAAACAAGAGTGCCTTTTTCTCTTGCAGTTTCAAGATTAATGATGGGGTTGTACGTACTTGGTGCGGAAATAATCCCTGCAAGCATAGCACTTTCTGCAAGGGTTAATTTATCCGCACCTTTATCAAAATAAAGCATACTCGCACTTTGAATACCGTAGCAATTATTTCCAAAATATATTGTATTTAGGTACATATCAAGTATTTCATTTTTGGTATATTTTTCTTCAAGTTGTTTTGCAAGTTTGATTTCGTTTAGTTTTCTATTTATAGTTCGTTCGCTATTAGTATGAGTGTTTTTTATTAATTGCTGTGATATGGTTGAGCCTCCCTCAACAACTTTTCCGCTAAGAATGTTGTTTTTAAGTGCACCCACAATTCTTATTGGGTCATAGCCTTTATGCTTGTAATATCTTTTGTCCTCTTTCGATATAAATGCATTTATTGTGTAGTCGTTTAATTTATTTAATTCTATTTTTGATGAGATGGAAGATATCTCGTTTCCTTTTGTTGTCATAAAGGTGGTGTTTTGGGCATTTCCCTCTAAAAGGGCTGGATTAAGGGTGGTGTATGCTGTTACAGCCTTATATGAGACAAAACACACCAAGGTTCCTGCAAGGCATAAAATTATGCCTAAAACCACCATTGTTTTTATTATTTTTTTACCCTTGCCACTCTTCATACTTATAGTATTTATCGATAAATGTCGATTTATTCAAAATCAAATATTTTGTTGAAAATTACAATAATTCATTGTATAATATACGCATTATGGAAAACACATTTAAAAATTGGAAATATTACATTCAAACATTCGGTTGTCAAATGAATGTTCACGAAAGCGAGAAACTCGCAGGAGTTCTTGAAAATCTTAAAATGGAAGAAACTGCAAACGCAAAAGAGGCAGATGTTGTTGTTATAAACACGTGTGCTATTCGTGATAGTGCAGAGAAAAAAATTGAAAGTTTTATAGGCAATTTAAAAGCACCTAAACAAAAAGGCATTGTTAAGTGCGTTGTATTGGTCGGCTGTATGACACAGCAAGATGGAAGAGCTGAATTAATCAAAAAGAAATTTCCTTTTGTTGATTTAATTATTGGTACAATGAATTTGTCAAACTTTAAGTCTTTATTTTTAGAGTGGGCAAAATCTAAAAAATCTCAAATTGAAATACTTGAAAATAGAACAGGAAAAGATATTGAAGATGTTTATCGCACAAGCGGGGTCAATGCTTGGGTAAATATTTCTTTTGGTTGTAATAATTTCTGTACTTATTGTATTGTGCCTTATGTTAGAGGCCGTGAAATAAGCAGACCAATGGAAGAGATTATTGAAGAGGTAAAGTCCTTACTGGATAAAGGCTATAAACAAATTACTCTTCTTGGGCAGAATGTTAACTCCTACGGAAATGATATAGAAGATGATAATATAACTTTCGCAAATTTACTTCGAGAGATAGATAAACTTGATTATAAGTTTAGACTCCGCTTTATGACAAGCCACCCAAAGGATTTGAATAATGATGTTATTGATGCTATCAAAAATGGCACACATATTTGTCATTCTATTCACTTGCCGGCACAAAGTGGAAGCACAAAAGTCTTAACTGAAATGAATAGAAAATACACAAGAGAACATTATATGTCTTTGGTTGAGAAAATCAGAAAGGAAATTCCAGATGTTGAACTTACAACCGATATAATCGTTGGATTCCCTGGTGAAACGGAAGAAGAGTTTGAGGAGACATTAAGCCTTATACGCTTTGCAAAATATCAACAAATCTTTGGTTTTATTTATAGCAAAAGAAAGGGTACAGTTGCAGAGCAAATGGAAAACCATATTCCGCTTGCGGTTAAAAAAGAAAGGCTTGCACGCCTTATTGAACTTGAAAGAGAAATTGCAAGCGAGATATCAAAATCTTATGTTGGAAAAGTTGTTGAGGTTTTAGTTGAGGGAACGAATAAAGGATATCTCGTAGGGTCAACCGACCAAAACAAAAATGTGAACATTGTTATGCAAGACGGGCAAAATGCGAATGACTTGATTGGCTCATTTGTAAAGGTATGCATAACAAGTTCTAAACTTACAGTTTTATATGGAGAAATAATAACAGATGATAATAGATAGAGAAAAACTCTCAAAATCAATGAAAAAATATGTTGAAACAAAAGACCTTAATCCTGATGCGCTTTTGTTTTATCAACTAGGTGATTTTTATGAGATGTTCTTTGATGATGCAATAATAACATCTAAGGTGCTAGACCTAACACTTACCGGAAAAGATTGCGGACTTCCAGAAAGGGCACCTATGTGCGGTATTCCTATTCACGCAATAGACAATTACTTACCAAAACTCGTACAGGCTGGGTATAAAGTTGTGCTTTGTAATCAAGTGTCAGAGCCAGACCCTAAGAGCAAAGAATTGGTAGAAAGAGATATTGTAAAGATTGTTACTGCGGGAACACTAACTGATAACCTTGATGATAAACGAAACAACTATATTATGAGTGTTGCCAAGCAGAAAGAAAAAATGGCTCTTGCCTATGCAGACATTACAACAGGGAAATTAAACCTTTTAAATATTAACTTTCCAAAAGATTTGGAAGATGCTATTGCAAGAATTTCACCTGCTGAAATTATTTGTAACAGAGAGGCAAAAGAACTTGAAGAGTTTATACTTGGAATTAAGTTGAATACAGTTCCAAAATTTGCTGTGTTTGAGACACCATCATATAATTTTGAAAAAGCAGAAAAGGTTTTAAAAGGTCATTTTAATGTCAGCAGTTTATCTGTATTTGATATTCCAGCAGATAATAAAATTGGTGTTATGGCAACAGGTGGACTTATTGAGTATCTAACAGAGACACAAAGAAGAAGTCTTTCAAATATTAATAGCATTTATGTAGAAAAACCTAAAATCTATATGCACCTTGACAGCAACACAAGAAAAAATCTTGAACTTACAGAAAATATGACAACAAGAAAAAGAAAGGGTTCGCTTATTGGGTTACTTGACAAGACCAAGACAAGTATGGGAGCAAGAAAACTTCGCTCATTCATTGAACAACCATCAGTTGTATCTGCTACTATTAATAGCAGGCTTGATGGTGTTGAAGAGTTTATGCAAAACAGAATGCTTACCGACAATCTGATTGAACTGCTTTCAAACATATATGATATTGAAAGAATAACAGGAAAGATTGCATACGGAAGTGTAACTCCAAAAGATTGCGTGAGTCTAAGAGAATCGCTTAAACAAGCAAAGAAAATTAAGGGGTTATTACAAACTTATGTGAAAAGTAAAATTAACTTAGACAGTGTAAATTTACTTGGTGATTTTAATGAACTTGTTGACCTATTGGACAGAGCGATTGCTGATGAACCTCCTGTAAACTTAAAAGATGGTGGTTATATTAAAGAGGGGTATAACCAAGAACTTGATAGTTACAAGATGGCAAGCACTATGGGTAAGCAATGGCTTGTGGAACTGGAATCTAAAATTAAAGAAGAAACCGGCATTAAGACATTAAAGATTTCTTTCAATCGAGTGTTTGGCTATTATATTGAGGTTACTAACTCACAATTACAACTTGTTCCTCAAAATTGGATAAGGCGACAAACAACAGTAAATGGTGAAAGATTTATCAATGAAGAGTTAAAGGTTTTAGAGGATAAAATTCTTTCAAGCTCACATACATCTATAAAAATTGAGGCTGACCTATACGCAGAAATTAAAGATACATTAAAGTCATACATTAAAGGATTACAAGGCGTTGCAGATGCGGTTGCTCTTGTTGATACACTTATATCCTTTGCGGTGGTTGCATCAGAAAATAATTGGATAAGGCCTATTATCAATGACAACATAAAAGAGATTTCTATTGAACAAGGAAAACATCCGGTTGTTGAGTCTCTTTTATCAAGTGGAAGTTTTGTGTCTAATGATTGTTTGCTTGATACAAATGAAAATCGTACAATGATTATCACAGGACCTAATATGGCGGGTAAAAGCACATTTATGAGACAGGTCGCAATTATAACATTCCTTGCTCATATTGGGTCACTTGTTCCAGCAAAAGAAGCGAAAATTGCAATAACCGATAGAATATTTACAAGAATTGGTGCAAGTGATGACCTTGCTTTTGGGCAGAGTACTTTTATGGTTGAGATGACAGAAGTTGCAAACATATTACACAATGCTACTAATAAAAGTTTACTTGTGCTTGATGAGATTGGAAGAGGAACTTCTACATATGATGGACTATCTATCGCGTGGGCAGTTGTTGAATATCTTTCAAAGCACTTAAACGCAAAGACATTATTTGCAACACACTATCACGAACTTACCGACCTTGAAGGAAAGATTGAGGGAGTAAAGAATTACAGAATATTAATCAAAGAAATTAATGATAACATTATATTTTTACACAAGATAGCAAGAGGCAGTGCGAATAAAAGTTTTGGTATTGAAGTTGCAAGTATTGCAGGACTTCCGGCAGAGATTATAGCAAGGGCAAAAGATTTGCTCGCAATTCAAGAAAGTGCAAACACAAAAGCAACAGAGGACAGCTTTACAGGAGTTGAGACTGTTTCTCAAACAAATGTAAATACTAATGAGATAATTAATATTCTTAAAGAAACAGATATGAATTCTGTATCACCTCTTATGGCGTTTTCAATTTTACAAGATGTAGTAGAGAAAGCACAAAAGGGACAGAAATAATTTTGTACACAAGGAGAAAGGCATATATATGAGAATTAATGTTCTTGAACCAAAGATTTTCAATAAGATAGCAGCAGGAGAGGTTGTTGAAAGACCAGCATCAATAGTAAAAGAATTGGTTGAAAATTGTATTGATGCTGAAGCAACCAATATAACAGTTGAAATTGAGAATGGCGGTATAACCAAAATACGCGTAACCGACAATGGGTGCGGAATAGAGTTTGATGATTTACAAAAAGCCTTTCTGCCTCACGCAACAAGCAAAGTTTATGATGAAAAAGATTTGGTTGGAATAAAAACCCTTGGATTTAGGGGTGAGGCTCTTGCATCAATTGGTGCGGTATCAGAAGTTGTGCTCGTAAGTAAAACTGCTGGTGCGGAATGTGGTGGCTGTATAGAAATTTGTGGCGGGGATATTAAAGAGCCATCTGTTTGTGGTGCGGATAACGGAACAGATATTACAGTTAAAAATTTGTTTTACAATGTTCCAGCAAGAGCAAAATTTTTAAAGAAACCTAAGACCGAAGAGGGCGAGATAACAAACCTTGTTGAAAGATTTATTCTTGCAAATCCTTGCGTTAGCATTAAATATATTGTTGATGGAAAGATTGTGTATAAAAGTAGTGGCAAAAACATAGAAGATGCAATTTATGAGGTTTATGGCTCAACATATATTGATAACATTATTTACACAGAAAAAGATTTTGGCAGGCTTAAAGTTTACGGGTATATTGGAAAGCCTACTTTTACAAAACCTAACAGAACTTATCAGACAATTATTCTGAACAATAGATATATTCAAAATCAAACTATTGCAAGTGCAGTGCACAATGCGTATGGTGATTTTTTGATGAAAAAGCAATTCCCATTTTATGTTTTGTATGTAGATATTGATTATGAGGCTGTTGATGTCAATGTCCACCCAAACAAGATGGAAGTAAGATTTGAAAATGGGAATTCAATTTACATTAATGTTTTTGAAACAATAAACAGAGCTCTTAATGGTATTGATTTTACTAAAACTGTTGAAACAACCAATGCTGTTGATTTGAGTATACCAATTCCAGAAACTCAAAATGAGGTTGTTATTGGGGAAACTGAAATTGTTGCTCCGGTAGAGGTTAATCAAAGAGCTATCAAAAATGAAATGGCCACGAAAGAGATTAAGTCTAATCTTGACAGTATAAGAACACTAGTTCCAAACGAGGAGCAAGGGCGAAAGTCTCAAATAATTGAAGAAGAAAACAGAAAAATGCAAACAGTTATTTCTGCAATATCAATTAATGCTGAGGATAACTTGTTCAGTGATGGCAAAGCGGTTGGAAGTAAACTATTCAATCAGATGCAACAAGAGTATGAAAAAAATATTAATAATGCAAAACAAGAAAGCACATATGCTGTTGTAACAAACACTATTCAAGATGAAATCAGCGAGGAAACTTTAGGTGTTGATTATAAAATAATCGGGGTTGCATTTAAAACTTACATTTTAGTTGAGTTTAATGGGAAACTTCTATTTATTGACCAACACGCTGGACACGAGAGAATTTTGTACGATAAGTTTATGAAAGAGGTTTCAAAGGAAGAGACTGGTTTGGCTCAACCATTATTAATGCCTTATATTTTAGAGTTAAATAGCCTTGAAAACGACTTCCTTTCTGATAATATTCACGAATTAGAAGTGCTAGGTTTTGAAATAGAGTCTTTTGGAGAAAATTGTTTTAAAGTAACAGCTGTTCCATATATGCTTGCCGAAATGAATTTAAAATTGTTTTTTGATGATGTTTTTGCAGATATTGGGGCATACAAAATTAAAGCATACAATGAAACGATAAAAGACAAATTTGCCTCTCTTGCCTGCAAATCTGCGGTGAAAGCGGGGGATAAGTTGAGCGATAACGAGATTATGTTTCTTTTAAAAGAGTTTGGTGCAAAAGGCACAAAACTTTTATGTCCTCACGGCAGACCAATAGTCGTTGAAGTGTCTAAAAATGAAATAGAAAAATGGTTTAAAAGAATTGTATAAGGAAACTAACAATGTCAAAAATTAAGGTTGTTTGTTTGGTTGGTCCAACAGGTGTTGGCAAGACCTCAACAAGTATAAAACTTGCAAAATTGTTTAATGGTGAAATAATTTCAGCCGACAGTATGCAAATTTATCAAGATATGAATATTGGGACAGCAAAGATAACAAAAGAGGAAATGAGCGGAGTCCCACATCATTTATTAGATATAGTAAATCCATCTGAAAATTTTTCTGTCGCAGAATGGAAAGAAATGGCAGAAGAAAAAATCAGAGAGATTTCGGCAAAAGGCAAAACCCCATTTATAGTTGGCGGTACTTGTCTGTATGTTGATGCGTTAATTAATAACTTCCAATTCTATAACACAGTAAGAAATGATGAAACACGAAAAAGATATGAGAATATTTTAGAAACAGAGGGCAGTGAAAAGTTATATTCAATATTAGAAGAAAAAGACCCTGAGTTTGCAAAGGGTGTTGACCATAAGAAAACAAGGGCAATTATTAGGTATCTTGAAATTTTAGAAAATGGCGATAATGACTTAAAACAAAAAGATGAGCAAACCGGCGAGTTTGATTTTCTGCTTATTGGATTAAACAGAGATAGAGAACTTCTTTACCAACAAATTAATTCAAGAGTTGACCAAATGATGACAGATGGCTTAGAAAAAGAAGTTGATACACTGATTCAAAAATATAATTTTAACAGAACAATGCAAAGTGCGGGAGCAATTGGTTACAGAGAATTCTGGGCAATGATAGATGGCGAAGAAACAAGAGAAAGGACTATTGAACTTATAAAACAGCATTCACGAAACTATGCAAAAAGACAACTTACATATATGCGAAAAATGACTGGGCTTGAATTTATGACAGCAACGGAATTCGATAAAATACAAAATAGGGTAGAAGAGTTTTTGGAAGATTAGGCACAGCATAAGAGATAGTTAATAATTTTAAAAAGTACTTTTTTGAATTTTAAGGTGAACCTATAAAGTTAAAACACTTTATAAGGTTCACTTTTTTAATGAGATGTGTAAATATTTGGTTGACAACTATTTTACGCATAAGTATAATTAGTATGAAAAGTATAACTTTTCACACAAGAGGGGTATGTATGGAAAAAAACAAAGTTGAAAAAAATAAATATGTAGGAGTTTGTAAAGTTGGTGAGAAAGGACAAATTGTTATTCCGAAAGAAATAAGAAATATGTTTGACATAAGCCCAGGAGATTCTGTTATTGTTCTTTGTGATAAAGAAAAGGGTATCGCTTTGCTAAAAGCAGATATTATTGATGGTTTAACTGATAAAATATTAAAGCAATAAGGAGTTTGTTAAATGAATATTATAACGATTGATAATGTTTGCAAGAACTATAAAACAAAAAAGGCGCTAGACAATGTGTCGTTAAAAATAAATCAGGGCGAATTATTTGGATTGCTGGGGGTAAATGGAGCAGGAAAAACAACTCTAATTAAAATTCTTTGTGGCTTAACCAAGAAAACAAGTGGGGTTATAACAATAAACAATTTAAACTTAGACAATGATATGGACCAAATAAAAGAGATAATAGATATATCTCCTCAAGAGACATCAGTTGCAAACAATTTAACAGTAAAAGAAAATTTAGAGTTTTTTGCCAATATTTATAATAATAACGACTCAAAGTCCATCAACGAAATTGTTGATACTTTCAAATTAAATCAAGTATTAAACCAAAGAGCAAAAACTCTATCTGGTGGTTATAAAAGAAGATTGTCTATTGCAATTGCATTAATTTCTAAACCTAAAATATTATTTCTTGATGAGCCAACTCTTGGCTTAGATGTTTTTGCTAGACGTGAACTTTGGAAAATAATTTGCCAACTAAAAAGAAACATAACTATTATTTTAACCTCACACTATTTGGAAGAAATAGAAAACTTGTGTGATAGGGTGGCTATACTGTCAAATGGTAAATTACTAACAACTGGAACTATTGAAGAAATCAAGCAAAATACAAATACCGAAAACTT
>JAZNEY010000071.1:0-3831 GCA_045588795.1 Clostridia bacterium
TGTTTTTGTAACATCACTTTGTGTAAGTTATGATGAAAATAAATTTGAGTCATTTAATGGAAATATTGTAATATGTGCAGACAAAGATAAAGACAATACTTTCCAATTTTCAAACAGTTCAACAAAGTTAAAGGATACGGAATGGTTTAAAGCAAATCGAACTGTCCCCGCAGAATGGCAGGAAGCCTCCTAATTAAAAATAATAAAAAGATAGACTGAACCTTTCAGTCTATCTTTTTATATGCCTTGAACAAATGGAAGAGGTTTTAGGTTTGAACTGCTGTCGTATATTGGATTAATTAAAACAGATTTCATACCAAGTTCTTTAATGAATTGAGGCTCAAAGTCTCCTGCTGGGGTTTCATCAACAGAAACATTTTGTTCAAGCTCTGGAAGAATCATTGGAGTATTTGCCAATATTTCTTCTTCTGGGGTTTGAGGTATTGTTGGTTCAATGTTTTGCGGTTCTGAAACTATGCTGTTTGGTAGAGTAATTGATGAAATAAGTGTGCCTGGTCTAGGTGCGTTAACAGAAGTGGAATTGTATGGAACACCAGTGAGTGTTGCATCATTTGATTTGATTCCAATTCCGTGTGGGTTAGTTCTCGAAGCAAGCCCATTTAACACATTTTCGCTGTCTGTCACTACCGGACTTGTGATTGTAGTACAATTTGATTGAGGATGGCAAATGCTATTTGTGTTTGATGTATTGTTTTGAGGTAAGCAGTTATTATTAGTGGTTGTTATAGTATTTGTTGTTTGGTTTGGTGTTGTAGTGCTTTGATTAATTGGAAGAGAGTTGGATAATTGATTTGTGTTATTACAAACACATTTTTCATTACAACCAAAGCAATTAGGGTTTTCTATTGTGCAATCTGTTGGTAGGTTTGAGCAGTTGTTTTGACAGCAATTATTATCAATTGGCAGTTGATTGTTTTGAGAGGAATTTGTGATTGTTTCACTTGTTGTGGTCGTAGTATTATTTGTGATTGGTGAAGTGGTCGTTTCGGAAATTGGAGTAGTAATAGAGTTACTGTTTATATTTGTACTATTTACATTATTTAAATCGCTAATAATACTTTGAGTGGTTTCATCAGTTGTAGCTCCTCCAGTTAAAAATCTTGAAGTGTAATCAATACCTACATTTCTTTGAAGTATGGTAATTATTGCATCTAGCGAGTCTGTGCAAGTGTCAAGTTTTGCATACCTTGTTTTTAATACTTCGTTAACTCGAATAAGTTTTGCATTTATAACTTCTTGAGAGCCATCAACTCCTGCATAATTTCTAATGTTATTCATATGAGCGGTAAGGGTTGAAGAATTATTGTTTAGATAGTTTATTGTTTCTTTTATGATTGTAATGTATTCACTTATTGCAGCTTTATCATCTTCGCCAAGTTCAATATTTCCAGACCTTAAATCTGTGCAATAAAGCATAATAATTCCACGTTTTTGGCTTATATTTAGTAAAATTTCATTTAAATCCTCGGCACTTGTCATAAGCAAACTAATATCAACATAATTTGTTGCGCTTTGTGTTGAGTTTGTATCTGTAATAGTGTTTGCTTGATTTAGAGTGTTTATTGCATTGTTACATTCAGTGCAAAGTCCACCAAGGGTGTTTGTTGTGGCATTCCCTGTATTAATGGTAGACAGTTCGTTTGTTGCAGTAGTTGTAAGATTGTTTTCTGCTCCAAGATTTGACAACAAACTATTGCAGTTTGGACAATAGTTGGCATTTTGATTTGTTGTAGAGTTTGTGTATGTCCCCATATTTTCACTATTAAGTACAGAGTTGTAGACGTTACCTCTGTAATTTGCATTTCTAAATGTGTCTGCACCAGAATAAGATTCGATACTATTTGTTGCGTTATAATTTTGAAAATATGCACTATTTACAGACAACTCTTGTATTTCATTTGTTGAGATGCTATCCAAATAACCTATTGAGTAAACAAGCCTTGTCATATTTCCGTCTAGGGAATTTGCAAGTTCGGTATTGCTAACTTTGCACCCAACGCAAAATAAGATGGTAAGAGTTATAACAATCATTGCACCAATAATTTTTTTCATAATTTCCTCCAATTGCAAACATTAAGTTTTCTATTAGTTTAAGTTTAAAATCGAAAATAATTCGAAGAATTTTGTATGATTTTATTTATTTTGGCGACAATCATTTTACAAATCGTTAAGAGGAGTGATTTTATGGGCAAAGACATTTCAAATGCAGAGAATCATAAAACTAAAAAATCGACAAAAGAAGCTATTGCTACTGTTTTAGAAAGTGAGGAAAAAAGAGATTTTGAAAAAAGAAATAATGAATATTTAGATTATATTGAAGCAAAGTCTCCAAAAGGGTCTTGGGTAAAACCTTTATTTCACGCATTTTTGGTTGGTGGAACAATTTGTTGTTTTGGTCAACTAATTGGTGATATTTTTAAATCATTTGACCCAATTATGAATTTCAAAACGGTTTCATCTTGGATTAATATTATCATTATAAGTTTGACAACAATTACAACAGGGCTGGGGGTGTTTGACAAACTTGGTAGGTTCGCCGGCGCAGGGACAGTTATTCCTATAACAGGTTTTGCGAACTCTATAACAAGCAGTGCAATGGAATTTAGGAAAGAGGGCTTGGTGTTTGGGCTTGGTGCAAAAATGTTTTATGTCGCTGGCCCTGTAATTGTAAATGGTGTAACTTTCTCTATAATTGTTGGAATAATTTATTGGATATGTGGGGTGTAGTATTATGAGCAGAAAACTTGGAAGAAGCACATACTTACTTGAAAAAGATATCTTTGTTATAGGAAAGGCATCTGCAGTAAGTCAAAAAGAGGCAGATGGTCCAATTGGTAAATATTTCAAGCATATTGAAAAAGATGATACCCTTGGCGAAGATAGTTATGAAAAAGCGGAAAGAAGATTAATGGAAGAAACTTTGTGGAGTGCAATCAAAAACTCAGGCAAAAGCGAAAAAGAGATAGATTTATTTGTTGGTGGAGACCTTTTAAATCAATTAGTTACCACAAACTATACAGCAAGGAGCCTTGACATTCCTTTTCTTGGTGTGTATGGTGCGTGCTCGACAATGGCTGAAAGTTTAATTGTTGCAAGTATGATGATGGATGGAGGTGGGATAAATACTGCCACTTGTGCTACCGTAAGTCATTTTTCAGCATCAGAAAGGCAATTTAGAAATCCACTAGAACTAGGCTGTCAAAGGCAAACATATTCTCAGTGGACTGTAACCGGAACAGGGGCAACTGTACTTTCTGCAAGCACGCATAGTGATGTAAAAATTTCAATGGTTTCAATTGGTAATGTTACAGATTTTGGCGTTCAAGATATTGCAAATATGGGAGCTGCTATGGCACCTGCTGCTATGAACACATTGGTTAACTTTTTCAACGAAACAGAGACCATTCCAGATGATTTTGATTTAATTGTAACCGGAGACCTTGGAAAACTTGGGTCAGATGTTTTGAGGGATTTAATGGAAGGTAAAGGTTATCCTCTTGGGAAAAATTATATGGATTGTGGTCATTCAATTTATAATAACGAGCAAAAAACATTTCAAGGTGGAAGTGGTGCGGGATGTTCTGCATCTGTTTTAAATTCTTACATATTAGATAAAATGTTTGCGGGAGAATTTAAAAAGGTTGTGTTTGTTGCAACAGGAGCACTTATGAGTACGACAACAAATCAACAGGGAGACACTATTCCGTGTATTGCACACCTTGTTGTTTTTGAAAATTGTAATAGGGGGTAAAAGTTAATGTTAAGCGCACTTTTTATGTATTTAAAAGTATTTTTAGTGGGAGGTTTAAT
>JAZNEY010000072.1:0-6668 GCA_045588795.1 Clostridia bacterium
AAGAAAAAGAATAACAGAACTAGTTGAAACAAACAAAACAACACTAACAGCATTGTGCTTAAATTCCAATTTAACACCATCAACCATTTTTGATTTTATGTCTGGAAAAAGCAAATGTCCAAAGGTTATTACAATAAAGAAAATTTGCTCTGGAGCAAACATAACTCTTGAGGAATTTTTTGCAAGAGATTATTTCAATGAAACTGATGACATTTATTAAAGTAGATGTCAATTAGTAAGCGAAAGCAAGTAATTAATTTTTAACTTGCTTTTCTTTTTCTGTTATTTGCGAGTTTTTAATTTGGTTTGATTTTGCTATTGTTTTTTGATACAATGTTTTCTGAGGTGAAAATATGAAACAACCTGAAAAATGGAAAGAAACCGTTGACCCATTCTCTATTAGGTTTAACAATTTTAAGTTAATTGAAGTTCTTGGCTACCCTCACGCAAGAAATGATGTCTTTTATTGCAAGGGTTTGCTAGAGAATAAAGAAGTTTTTTGCTTTGTGAAATATGCAAGCAAGTTAGAAAGCAATGTTTCAAAAGAAATTGAAATGGTTAAAGCATTGGATTTTGATTTTCTTCCGACAATTTTAGACTGTGACAATGATGGCAAATGGATTGTAACAAAAGAAATTGACGGTGAAAGACTGTCTTATATTTTGAATAGCACAGATGATAAATCTGTTGATTATATGTTTGAATATGGTAAGACTCTTGCCGAAATTCATAAGCAAAATATAAAGTGTCAAGATGTTGCCCACCGAAAATTTTTTGATATCCCTACCCTTGAATATTTACAAGAACAAAATCTTGAATCCACTATGGATTTTCTTATAAAAAACAAGCCTCAAACTGTTAATAAGTGCTTTTGCCACGGAGATTTTCATTATGCAAATATTCTGTGGAAAAATAAAAAAATTGTAGGAGTTTTAGACTGGGAACTATCTGGCATTGGGAATAAAGAGTTTGATATTGCTTGGGCAATTATCAATAGACCCGGACAAAAGTTCTTGAAAACAAAGAAAGAAGTTAATCTCTTTTTAAAAGGCTATACTTCTGTTAGTACATGTAACTATGACTATGTTTACTACTATATGGTTTTAATTTATTGCCACTTTATTTCAGTTGATAAAAACGACCTAAAATATCAAGACTATGTTAAAAAGTGGATAGTGAAAAATATCAAAAATTCATAAAAGTCAATTGACAAATCAAATTTTATATGCAATAATGTAATCACCATAAAGAGTGTGTGAGGGACAGCCCCTTTGACCACACGGCAACCTGCAATATGTAAGGTGCCAAAGGCTGAATGATGGGTTACTAATGAAAAAATCAATCCATCTATCGATGGATTTTTTTATTGCATTCTTTATGGATTTTAAAAAAAGGAGAGTTTATAAAGTATGCAAAACAAACAAATTTTAGTAAAATTTAAAGACAAAAATCAAGGAGAAAAATTTATTGAATTTCTTGAACAAAAAGGATTTACCAATGTACATAACACTACCTACGACAAATTGAGGGTCAAAGTGTTAGTTATTGATACCTCTACAAGAGAATTTTTTGGGACTAATATTACCTGCCTCGCCGGTCTTGCAAGCTGTGATATTAAACCAGTTTCAATAGATGACTTTTATTCTTCCTACGAATTTTAAAACAAGCAAATAACTCGCCATAATGGTGAGTTATTTTTCATTCCGCACCAATTTTGTTTATTATCGTTTGACTTTTTTACTGCCTTGTTATAAGATTTTTTAGGAGGCACAAAAAATGACTTGGAATGAAATCGTTTCTGCGATATGTATTTGCATATCCTCTGTTATATTTTCATTAAGTTTACAATGCAAAACACGAACAAAAATAATGCTAACTCAACTTTTTGCGTGTTTCTTTTATATTTCAAATTATATGGTGGTTTTAACAATATTGCCATCTGCTCTGATGGGGTTTGTTGCCTCTATCTGCGAACTTTTGCGAGTCCTTGCTTTTTACTTTATTGAAAGAAAAGAAAAGTTCGATACAAAAATCAATAATCTTATAATAGGCATTATTTTTTCTGTAATCCTTTCACTTTGCACAATCTTTGCGTGGATTGAATGGTACTGTATCTTCCCTCTTGTTGGGGCAGTTCTTGTAAGTATGGCTCTGGGTTCTAAAAACATATTATCAATAAAAATTGCATATTTGGTACAAGCAATTTGTATAACTATCTACTTGTTTATGCTTTCACTATGGATTAACGCAATTACCCAAGTTGTTGTATTTATTTCAAGCATAATAGGTTTGATAATGTTCATTTATAATAAACAAAGCAATAAAAACACACAATAAATTTGATAAAATAAAAAAGTATTGGAAATTTTTCATTCCAATTCTTTTTTGTTTTGCTTTAATATTAATCTTCTGAGTTCTTGTCTCCATCTTGATTTGAAATTGTGTCATAATCAATTCCAATAGTTTTTCCAAGTCTTACAACTGGAAGAGATTTTCCTACATATTTTTCAACAAATTCAAGGGTTCTGTATTTGTCAAGAACTTGAATCTTTCTCGTTTTAGAAGAAAGTGGATCTTTTACAATTGCATAATATACACGAGTATTTCTTTGACCCTTTCTTTTGAAAATTAACTCAGAAAACTCTACCTTATCTCGTTCTCCGTGTGTATAACATTTTTTTAAGACTAAATATTTTGAAATCCTAATTATAAATCTAATGGCATTAACACTTAAAACCGCTGCAACTATTATTGTTATCCATTTTACTTGCGTGCTACCTACGACAAAAAAGATTATTGCCAAGGAAAAAATAAAATATATTAGTAATGAGACAGCCAACACCCTTATTAATGAACCTACTATGGTCAAATTTTTTTCATTATTCATAATAAACCTCTCTTTTGGGTTTAGTATATCACAACTTTGATTTTTTGTAAATTAAAAAAATATAATTGCTTTCTTTGTTGTTTGTGGTATAATGATGTTAAACATCAACACTTAGGAGGTGCTTTATGATATGTCGTTTTGATGAAATTAAATCTCTAAAAATTGAGGAAATAATTGCCCAAGGCGAACAAGAAGAGTTTAAAGAATTCGAAAAGCAAAAAAAAATCTGGCCAGAAATTTTTGGTGGTGAAGAATACAATAAAGAGTTTTCTCCAAGCAAAACTGTTTGCTTCACTATTAATAAAAAGCAAATTAACCCGGACAATCTTGAACAACTAAAAACACTTGCACATCAAGCAAAAAATATGGGTTATACTATCCATATAATTGTCGAACAAAATATGCACACATTGACACCACAAGATCCAGAAATATATACATATACACCACAAGAAATGCGAGTTTTAATTGATTTTAGCAATCAGTTATCAGAATTAAATATAAAAAATCCTATCAGATTCTCCGAACTCACAATTTTTTCCAAAGAAAGTTTGCTCTCTGAAAAATTTACTATTAATGATGTCATAAAGGCAAACAGCAATATAGACCAAATTGTTGAAAGAATAAAATCTCTTAAACTTACGCCTTTTGAAACAATGCTATATATCCACACCTACATTACAAGAACCTTTTTATATAAAGAAAATTTTGGCGTTGAAAAGTCGCGTAGTATAACAGGAATTTACAAAGACAACTCAATAGTTTGCTCTGGTTATGCAACATTAACAAAAGCAATAATAGACCGATTAGACATACCAGAGCTTAAATGTTCTCATCTATCAATAGGCATATATGATAAAGACCTGCGAAAAAAGCATTTAGGTGAGCACGCTCAATGTTTAATACAAATTTCCGACCACCAATACGGAATCCAAGGATGCTATGTAGAAGACTCAACCTGGGATTCAAAAAGAGAAAAATCCCCTCTTGGGCGTGGTTATGCACATTGCCTTTTCCCTGTTAAAGATATGCTACACTTCAAAGATGTTCATATTACACAAAAATTCTCTAATGAGCAAAGTGTGCTTAATGCAGATATAATTGGTATAAGCCAAATTGAGCACTATATTCGTGCACTCAAAACACCTGAGGTTACAAAGCGATATAGCAATCAAAGTCAACCAATCCCTCTTGAAACATATTACGATGCGTTATGTTATAAAATCGCGCCACTCATCCCCGAAGTCGAAGAGGGGACCATTTCCGCAGAGAAATGGACACAATGTATACTTACAAAAAGTTGTGAAGTTGCTCAAAGTTCATTTGATAAAAAAGCAACTAATTGTTTTGTTGGTGCCGACACATCAAAACCCATCCTCGGTTCAGAAAGTTCATCAAAGGAATGAAATTTATATTCACACAACAAACAACTTTTCTTTTAAAATAAAAAGAATTGGAAAGTTTCTTTCCAATTCTTTTTTTGTTTTTTCTTTTATTCGCTTCGAAGTGCTACAACTGGGTCTTTTTTAGAGGCACTGCGTGATGGAATTATGCCAGAAATAAGTGTTAGACCCATACTTATTAATATTAGCACCAATGCGGCAGAAATAGGCAAAATTGCCTTTAAATTTGCAAGTCCAGTCAATGCCCTAAGTATTATGTTAATAGGTATACATAATATGTATGTGGTTACAACTCCAAATACTCCCGATGTAAATCCAATAATCAGTGTTTCTGCATTAAACATTCTTGCTACATCTTTCTTTGATGCTCCAAGTGCTCTTAATATTCCAATCTCTTTAACTCTTTCTTGTACTGAAATTAAAGTGATTACTCCTATCATTATTGATGAAACAATAAGCGAAATAGATACAAATGCAATAAGAACATATGATATTGCATTGATGATAGTTGTGATTGATGACATCATTAAGCCAAGATAATCTACATAAGAAATCTTTTTGTCGTCTTCTACTCCCGAGTTGTATTCATTGATTGCTTCAACTATTAAATCTTTATCTTCAAATGATGCAACATACAGATTTATTGTCTTTGGAGAATCTAAATCCAAACAACCAAGCTTAACAAGAACTTCCTCGTAAGTGTTTTTAGAAAATTCGGTAACATTGTCATAATAATTTGCAAAGTCTGCCGTTGTTGCAGTGCTTAATAAAGTGTTTAGTTCCGCAACCAAACCATTTACATCATTCTTTAATGCATCCGAATAAGTAGCATAGACACCAGTTTTGTGCTCGTCAAGCACTTTTTCTTGACATAATCCAAATGTGATACCCATAATTTGCTCATCTGTCATTTCCTTGAAATAGCTTTCTATAACTCCGGAATCAACACCCATTTGTTCTGCTATTATACTGATTATGAATGCCTCTTGTACATCTCTCGTTGGGTAATTTGCCATCATATACATACCCGTTTTCTGGGTTAATTGTTCACTTGTTAATAGCGATTTAATTGCAACATAGGTTTCCGCCTTTTTAGTATCTGTCAATTTTTCAATGTATGCTTTAAATGCTGTTTCTTTTTGTGCATCTGTTAATATACCAGTACTTGATTTGAATGGCTTTCCTGTAAGCAAATCAATCATTGGACTTTCTTTTTGTGCCTTTACCGCATCACTATTCACAGCCTCTGTTATAACATACTCTGTTAATTTTGAAGTGTACGCAATTCCAGAAGATAAAATAGTCGCATCAACATTTTCTTTCGCCCTTGCAATGCCGGTAACTTTTAATTCAAGTGATGCATTATCATAAATAGTTTCTAGCCACATTGGATTTGATTCTGCATAAGTGCTTATATCAACATAAATCCCAGACTCTTCACTGTAAACATACTTATTTGATGGTAAAATGGTTTTGAAAGTTCTTTCCTTTATTTGTTCATAAGTCCATCTGTTTGTTTCGTATTCAACAGTTGTGCCGTTTACCGCAGCATCAATTATTGCATCAATTTCTTCCTCACTTATCAAACCAAGTGCATAAAGAGTTAAATCATCTACCTCATTTTTATCATTAACAACAAGCACAATTTCGTTATATGCTTTTGGCCAAGAGCCTCCATCAATAAGTTCGTATTGCTCATAAACTAAGTCATTGATATATGAACCATCTAACCCCGGTAAAATTTCTTGCCAAATGTCCATATCAAACATAGTTGTTCCAAAAGATGTCATTGAAAGACCTGAAGATTGCCCACTTGACTCACTCTCTGATGACATTACTCCCATCATATAATCACCGACCATTTGAGACATAAGTTCACCAGTATCAGACTTAACAATTTCGCCATTAACATTTTTAGTATATATGTCAAGTTCTAAGTCATAAGTATATTGAACACCAGTTACTGCTTGTTGCAACTTTGATCCATCTTTTGCAAGTTCGCCCTCAAGATAAGTTTTAAACGCTGTTAAATCGTTTTTATTTGTTTGAACCTTGCTTAATGCATCAACCATTTCGCCGATTACTGGGTCTCTGTAAATAGCATCTTTTTCGTGGTTGAGTTCTCCCGTTCCAACATTCATAAAACTTTGAAGAAGTGATGTCATATTAACCGTCTCTTTTTCAAGTGTAATTGGATAAGAAGCCAGAGTTGACTCTTGAACATTATTTATATATGTGGTCATTCCTTGCGAAACTGCAAGAATTAATGCTATACCAATAATTCCTATGCTACCAGCGAACGAAGTTAATATCGTTCTTCCCTTCTTTGTGAAAAGATTGGTAAGCGACAACTTGAATGCCGTCCAAAATGACATTGT
>JAZNEY010000073.1:0-17443 GCA_045588795.1 Clostridia bacterium
GTTTCTTGGAATGATGCGGCTGAAAGGAATGAATCTGTTGCAAGAGATGCTTTTGTGATTGAAAGCAATATTCTCTTTGCAGTTGCAGGCTCTAAACCTTGCTTAACTGTTTCTTCGTTCAACTCTTCATATTTGCCAATATCCATTAATTCGCCTGGAAGTACTGCTGTATCGCCAGAATCTTCAATTCTTACTTTCTTCAACATTTGGCGAAGCATAATCTCAATGTGTTTGTCGTTAACATCAACACCGTTCTTCTTATATACCTTATGAACTTCTTTCATTAGGTAATCTTGAACACCCTTAACACCCTTTGTCTTTAAGATGTCGTGTGGATTAATTGAACCTTCGGTCAATTGTGTACCAGGCTCAACTGTGTCGCCAACTTGAACTTTTGTTTTTGCTCCGTATGGAAGCGAATAATCAACATCAAAGTTTTCTGTGCTTCTAATAATCATTTCTTGTTTTGCAAGATCTATTGACTTAACTGTACCAGAAACTTCGGATACGACAGCCACACCTCTTGGTTTTCTTGCTTCGAACAACTCTTCGACACGAGGCAAACCTTGCGTGATATCATCACCGGCAGAAATACCACCTTCGTGGAATACATTCATAGTAAGCTGTGTACCAGGCTCACCAATCGCTTGCGCTGCGATAATACCTACCGCCTCACCATATGGAACTATGCTCTTTGATGACATATTCTTTCCATAACACTTAGCGCAAATTCCGACTTTTGCTTTACAGCTTAATACAGTTCTAATTGCAACGCTTGTAATTCCAGCCTTTTCAACTGCCTCAGCTTGCCCTTTTGTAATCATTGTGTTTGCAGGAATTATAACTTCACCAGTTTCTTGGTTAATTACATCATTAACTGCAAATCTGCCAATAATTCTTTCTGAAAGTTTTTCAAGTACAGAATTTCCATCATAAACTGCTGAAACCTCCATACCCTTAACCTTTTCACCAAGTGTTTCAAAACAGTCATCATCACGAATGATAACATCTTGAGCGACATCAACAAGTCGTCTTGTTAAGTAACCAGCATCAGCGGTCTTAAGCGCTTTATCTACAAGACCCTTTCTACCACCTCTAGTTGAGATGAAGTATTCAATAACGGACAAACCGTTCTTGAAACAAGACCTTACAGGAACTTCAATAAGTTTACCAGAAGTACTACTCATAAGTCCACGCATACCTGAAAGCTGGTTAATCTGTGCAGCAGATCCACGAGCACCAGATTCACTCATCATCTTGATTGGGTTAAATGTATCATAGTTGTTTGAAACTATTTTACTCATCTTTTGCATAGCCCCAGCCCAAATTTCGCTAAGTCTTGCCTCTTTTTCTTGCTTTGTTATTAAGCCTCTCTTGAATTGCTTTTCAGCATCAACGGCTTCGCCATCTGCCTCTGCAATAATTTCTGGTCTTTCCTTTGGAACTTCGATATCAAATACCGCAATTGTTAGACCTGAAAGTGTTGCATATTTATAGCCAAGGTCTTTAATCTTGTCAAGCATAATAGCAGTTTCACCTGCATCATGAACATCATAACAAGCCTTGATTATTTTCTTTAATTCTTTCTTTCCAACTTTATAGTTGATTTCAAGTTTCAATTGATCTTCTGGTGTTACTCTTTCACAGAAACCTAAGTCTTGTGGAATAATTTGGTTAAATATAATTCTTCCTGCTGTTGTTTCCTGCTTAATTGAATAAACTTGTCCATCAATCTCTTTTGTAAATCTTACTGTAATTTTAGCTTCAACATCTAGTTCACCTGCTTGGTAAGCAATAATTGCCTCTTCTGGGCTTGCGAACATACTTCCCTCACCCTTTGCACCTGGCTTTTCAAGTGTTAAGTAGTAGTTACCAAGAATCATATCTTGTGATGGTGTTGCAATTGGCTCACCATCAGATGGTTTTAAAATATTGTTTGATGCAAGCATTAAAAATCTTGCTTCTGCCTGTGCTTCAAGACTTAGTGGTACGTGAATAGCCATTTGGTCACCATCGAAGTCGGCGTTAAACGCTGAACAGGTCAATGGATGTAGCTTCATAGCGTGCCCCTCAATTAATACAGGTTCAAATGCTTGAATACCTAATCTATGAAGTGTTGGTGCACGGTTCAACAATACTGGGTGATCTTTAATAACATCATCAAGAACATCCCAAACTACTGATTTTGCTCTTTCAACTAGTCTTTTTGCACTCTTAATATTGTGTGCTTGATTTAAGTCAACAAGTCTCTTCATTACAAATGGCTTGAATAATTCAAGTGCCATTTCTTTTGGGACACCACATTGGTAAAGTTTTAATTCTGGACCAACAACGATAACCGAACGACCTGAATAGTCAACACGCTTACCGAGTAGGTTTTGACGGAATCTACCTTGTTTTCCACGAAGAAGTCCAGAAAGCGACTTCAAATCTCTGTTTCCAGCGCCTGTAATCGCCTTTCCTCTTCTACCATTATCAATTAATGCATCAACTGCTTCTTGCAACATTCTTTTCTCATTTCTGATAATAATGTCAGGAGCACCAAGGTCCATTAATTTTTTCAATCTATTATTTCTGTTAATAACTCTTCTGTACAAATCATTTAAGTCAGAAGTAGCAAATCTTCCACCATCAAGTGGAACCATTGGTCTAAGTTCAGGAGGAATAACTGGAATTACATCAAGAACCATCCACTTTGGATCGGTGTGATTAATTCTAAATGCCTCCATTATCTCTAATTTCTTAGCCGCTTTTAATTTTCTTTGCCCTTTGCAAGTAACAATTATTTCTTTTAACTCTTGACATTCTTTTTCAACATCAACTTGAGATAAAAGCTCCTTAATTGCTTCAGCTCCCATTCCAGCCTTGAATGCCTTAGGACCATATTGTTCTAATGCCTCTCGATATTCTCTATCATTCAAAACTTGTTTGTATGCTAGATGTGTTTCGCCTGGATCAGTTACAATAAATGCTGTAAAGTAAAGCACTTGTTCAAGTTGCTTGATAGATAAATCAAGCACCATTCCTATTCTGCTTGGTATGCCCTTAAAATACCAAATATGAGAAACTGGAGAAACTAGTTCAATGTGACCCATTCTGTCACGGCGAACCTTAGATCTTGTAACCTCAACCCCACACTTGTCGCAGATTACACCTTTATATCTAATTCTTTTGTATTTACCACAATAACATTCCCAGTCCTTTGTTGGCCCAAATATTCTCTCGCAGAAAAGACCATCTCTTTCTGGCTTTTGAGTACGATAGTTGATTGTCTCTGGCTTTGTAACTTCACCATAAGACCATTCTCTTATCTTCTCTGGGCTTGCGATGCCGATTTGCATAGCATCAAAGTTGTTTAATTCAAACATTTTGTTCTCCCCATAAGTTATTTTTTCTTTTCTTAATCTAAAAGATTAAATGTCGTCATCATCAAAATCAAACAAGTCATCATCACTATCGCTTCCGAAAGCACTCAAACTGCTATCATCTAAGTCTAGGACTTCTTCTTGTGGACCCTCATCTAAATCAAGTTCAACTTCTTCCTTGTCATCTCTTCCGTGTCTTGCTGGTCTGTCATCATCATTATCTTCAACAAGTTCGCGTAAACCGATTTCTTCTTTGTCCTCTGTTAGAACTTTAACATCAAGTGCTAAGCCTTGTAATTCCTTAATAAGAACTTTGAATGACTCTGGGATTCCAGGCTCTGCAACATTTTCACTTCTTACAATGCTTTCATAAGTTTTGGTTCTTCCCATAATGTCATCAGATTTAACTGTTAACATTTCTTGAAGTACGTTAGCAGCGCCATACGCTTCTAGTGCCCAAACTTCCATTTCACCAAATCTTTGTCCACCGAATTGAGTCTTACCACCAAGAGGTTGTTGTGTTACTAATGAGTATGGACCTGTTGAACGAGCGTGCATCTTATCATCAACCAAGTGGTTAAGTTTAAGCATATACATTACACCAACAGTCATAGGATTTGGAAGTTTTTCACCAGTTCTTCCATCATATAGGTCAATCTTTCCATCTGGTCTTAAACCATTCTTAACTAAAAGTTCTTTAATCTCATCACTTGTAGCACAGTCAAATATAGGCGTAGCAACTTTCCAGCCCATTGTTCTTGACGCCATACCTAGGTGAACTTCAAGAAGCTGACCAACGTTCATACGAGAAGGAACACCCATAGGGTTTAACAAGATTTGTATTGGTGTACCATCTGCAAGGAATGGCATATCTGCCTTTGGAAGTATCTTTGATACAACACCCTTGTTTCCGTGTCTACCCGACATTTTGTCACCAACACTCATTTTTCTCTTTTGAGCAATATATACTCTTACAAGTTTATTAACTCCCGTCGCAAGTTCATCTTTGTTTTCACGGGTTAATACTTTTACATCAACGACAATACCACCCTCACCGTGTTGAACACGAAGTGATGTATCTCTTACCTCTCTGGCTTTTTCACCAAAGATGGCTCTTAATAATCTTTCTTCTGGAGTTGGTTCTGTTTCTCCCTTTGGAGTAACTTTACCAACCAAGATATCTCCAGGAACCACTTCAGCCCCAATTCTTATAATACCATTAGAGTCAAGGTCTTTAAGAACATCTTCGCCGACATTTGGAATATCTCTTGTTATATCTTCTGGTCCAAGTTTTGTGTCTCTGCAATCCAATTCATATTCTTCAATATGAACAGATGTCAAAATATCATCTTTAACAATTTCATCTGAAATCAATACAGCATCTTCGAAGTTGTATCCTTCCCAAGGCATATAAGCAATCAATATATTCTTTCCAACAGAAAGTTCACCACCGCAAGTTGATGGACCATCAGCTAGTACATCTCCTGCTTTTACAACATCACCATTGTTTACGATTGGGTGTTGTTTCATACAAGTTCCGTGGTTTGAACGTGTATATCC
Source organism: Clostridia bacterium (assembly GCA_045588795.1). Taxonomy (GTDB): domain Bacteria; phylum Bacillota; class Clostridia; order Christensenellales; family UBA1242; genus UMGS1908. The sequence goes on from JAZNEY010000073.1 coordinate 4,926, forward strand.
TGTTAGATAATATTCATCTTCTGAGCCATTCTTTTGAGTTACTACAATCTTGTCGCTTGAAACATATGAAACTTTACCTGCATTTTTAGCAACGATAACCGCACCACTATCAACTGCAATTTTGTGTTCCATACCCGTTGCAACAATTGGAGCCTCTGTTTTAAGTAGTGGAACCGCCTGTCTTTGTTGGTTCGAAGCAACAAGTGCACGAACGGAGTCATCACTACCAAGGAATGGAACAAGAGTTGTTGCAACCGAGAACAATTGCTTTGGAGAAACGTCCATATAGTCAATATTGCTTACAGTTGTTTCCAAAATTTCTTCACGACTTCTGCAAATAATTCTCTTATTCTTGAATGTACCATCTTCATTTAATGGTTCATTCGCTTGGGCGATTGTGTATCTGTCCTCAACATCTGCTGTCATATAGACAACTTCATTTGTAACTTTACCGCTCTCTTTATCCACCTTTCTGTATGGAGCCATTAAGAAACCATACTCATTAAGTTTTGCAAATGTTGCAAGAGAGTTAATCAAACCAATGTTTGGTCCTTCAGGGGTCTCGTTTGGACAAAGTCTACCGTAGTGAGTATAATGTACATCACGCACATCAAACCCGGCTCTTTCTCTACTTAAACCACCAGGTCCAAGCGTTGTAAGTTTTCTTTTGTGTGTAAGAGATGCAATTGGGTTAATTTGCTCCATAAACTGTGACATTTGTGAAGAGCCAAAGAACTCTCTAATTGCAGAAGATACAGGTCTTACATTAATCAATGAGCTTGGGCTCACTTCATTAATATTTTGAACTTGCATTCTTTCTCTTATAACTCTTTCAAGTCTTGCCATTCCAATATAAAATTGATTTTGTAGAAGTTCACCAACAGTTTTAACTCTTCTGTTTCCAAGGTGGTCAACATCATCAAAGTGGCCAATTCCCTCAGATAATGACAAGTGATAGTTGATTGCAGATAAAATATCATCAAGAAGAATGTGTCTGCCAACAAGTTCATCAGCATTAAGTCTTATCATCTCTTTCTTTTCATCAAGAGTTTTGCAATCTTTTAAAATTCTATCAAGCGTTTGGATATGAACCATTCCGTTTATTTCGACTTCTTTTGGGTTAATTCCAATATGCTTTTCAAGATCAACTCTATTGTTTCCAAATACTTTAAATTCGCCATTCTTAGTCTTAACATATACTTCGTTAACACCAGCATTTTGAACTTCCCAAGCTCTTTCAAGGTCGAGTTTTTCACCTGCTTTTGCAAGTGTTTTTCCGTTTACTACAACATCTCTTGTAAGTTCAAGATTTTCAATACGATTAGCAACTGACAGTTTTTGGTTAAATTTGTATCTACCTACTCTTGAAACATCATATCTTCTTTGGTTGTAGAATAGGTTATTAATATATCTTTTAATCGCTTTCAAGTTTAATACTTCACCTGGGCGAAGTCTTTTTGAAAGTTCTATCAAAGCCTCATCTTCTGACTTTGTTACATCTTTTTCAAGTGTTTTCTTAATGATTGGGTGATTATCAAATACCTTTAAAATATCCTCATCTGATCCAAGTCCAAGACCTCTTAGCAATATTGATGCAACAAGTTTTCTTGTCTTGTCGATATGAATCCAAAGAACACCATTTGTATCTTCTTCAAATTCAAGCCACGCACCTCTTAAAGGCATAATGCCTGTTTCAACAACAAAATTACCAGTCTTATTCAATCCTTGCTTACAATAAACACCCGGGCTTCTTACCAATTGGCTTACGACTGCTCTTTCTGCACCATTAATAATAAACGAGCCACTGTCAGTCATCATAGGTATATCACCCATATAAACTTCTTGGTCTACAACCTCTCCCGTTTCCTTGTAAACTAGTCTAACTTTTACTTTTAGAGGAATTGCATATGTAGCATCTCTCATCTTACATTCTCTTTCGCTGTACTTAGCCTCGCCTGAAAGTGAATGCTCCAAAAAGTAAAGTTCAATTCGGCTATCCTTGTCCTCTTCATTTTCGGCCCTATTCATATTTAGGTTGTCCGAATCTGAAATAGGCGAAAAATCCCTTAACACTTCTCTAATGCCTTCATTAGTAAAAGCCTCAAAGGAATTCTTCTGGATCTCCACCAAATATGGAATATCGATAACTTCTTTAATGTTTCCAAAAGTTTGTCTCTCGTGTCTTCCATACATCTTTTTTTCAACTTTAATTGACATTTCTAATCTCCTTAAAAAAATTTCGTGAAAATCGCTTGACTTTGGAAACGTGACTGCTGTATCATAAAATTGTAAATGGAGAGATCGACCATTTGCATTGACTGCAACACGAATCAAAATATTAAATTGTCGTGAAATAAAACCCAAAGACAACTCGTATTTGGGCATTATTCCACTTTTGTACTTCTGTATTTTACAATAATTATTCCACTTTGTCAACACATTTAAAAATTTTATAAAAAAGTTTCTGACATTTTTTTGTCAGAAACTTTTATTTTTGCCATTATTTTATCGAATGTTTTAAACTGAAACACCCTATCAATTTACCTTTTACATATCCGTTTATTTAGGATTTTTCTTCATTCTTAGGAATTGGCTTGTATATAGGTTGTAATAAAAGCCTTTTTTCTTCATAAGCTCTTCGTGATTACCTTGTTCAATAACATTTCCCTTATTCATAACTAAGATTACATCTGCATTTTTTATTGTTGATAATCTGTGTGCGACAATAAAACTTGTTCTGCCTTTCATAATAATATTGAATGCCTCTTGTATCTTCATCTCTGTTCTTGTATCAATATTACTTGTTGCTTCATCAAGTATAAGCATTGATGGCTTTGTTAACATTATTCTTGCAATACAAATTAATTGCTTTTGACCTTGTGAAATATTAGCGCCACCCTCCGACACAACCGTATCATACTTCTGTGGCAATTTCTCTATAAAGTCACTGGCACCTGCAAGTTTCGCCGCTGATTTAACTTCTTCTAAACTTGCGTGTTGATTCCCATAGGCAATATTATCTCGTATAGTCCCGTGGAACAACCAACTTTCTTGCAATACCATTCCAAACTTAGTTCTAAGACTTCCTCTCGTGATTGTTCGAATATCCTCTCCGGATACATAAATTGCACCGCCGGTTACATCATAGAACCTCATTAATAGATTGATTAAAGTAGTCTTTCCACAACCAGTTGGCCCAACAATTGCAATTTTTTGCCCGCTTTTAACATCTAAATTAAATCCTTGTATAAGTTTTTGCTTTGGTGCGTATGAGAATGAAACATCTTTTATTAAAATCGTTCCATCACAGTGCGAAAGTTCCTTGTTCCCTGCATCACTTACTTCATCTGGCTCATCAAGAACTGCAAATATTCTTCTTGCTGACGCAAACGCAGCTTGAATTTCAGTTATTTCAGCACTAAGTTCATCAAATGGTCTGCCAAAACTATTTGCATAAGACAAAAAGCTACTTATTACACCAACCGTGATTGCCCCACCAAGTGAAAGCAATGCCCCAACAAAACCAACTGACACATACACAAATCCGTTAATAAATCTTGTCGCAGGTGGTGCTAGGAATGAATAGAATTTTGCCTTTTCAGAAACTACTGTTAATTCTTCATTTATTTCATTATAATTTTCAATTGAATCCCTTTCGTGGTTGAATGCTTTTACAACCCTTTGATTTCCAATTATCTCTTCAAGATAGCCACTCATCTCACCGGTTGTTGATGCTTGTTTAATAAACAAATTGTTTGCACTTTTTGCTATTTTGTATGAAATCAGCAAAGATATTGGGGTCAAAACTGTTACCAGAATTGCTATGCTCACATTCAAACAAATCATACAAATAAGTGTACCTATTATTGTAAATACGCCAGATGATATTGAAATAATAGCCTCAACTAGTCCGTCTGTTACAATCTCAACATCATTAATCATTCTGTTAAGCAAATCTCCGTGTGTGTTTCCATCTACGAACTTTATTGGAACAGACTCGATTTTTTTAAAAAATAAATCTCTTATATGTTCAGATGTCTTATAACAATAAATATTTGCATACAAGTTGTAAAGCCAAGTAAACAAAAGGTTTATAAGTGCAACCGCAATCATTATAAAAACATTTTTTTGCAGAAGTGCAAAATCAACATTCCCCGGCCCAATAATACAGTCAATACACTTTCCAATATAAATAGGCACCAATAGATCTAACACACTGCCAACAATCATAAACATAATTGCCCAAACAAGAAAATGCTTATATGCACCAGAATATTTCATTGCAGACTTAAACAAACTCTCTTGTTCTTTGTGAAGTTGTTTTCTTTCTTGTACTTTAGTGTCTGTATTCATTACTTTGCACCCCCTTCACTTTTCTTGGAAGTGCGTTCTTCTTTCGCATTTTGCGAGTAATAAATTTCTTGATAAACAGTACAGCCTTTTAAAAGTTCCTCATGCGTACCAACACCCATAACATCACCGTTATCTAGCACTACAATTTTATCTGCAGACATAAGTGTTGTTGCTCTTTGAGAAACCAAAACAACAGTACTTGCACTAAGACTTGTTGCAATTGCTCTTCTGAGGTTTGCATCAGTTGCAAAATCAAGAGCAGAACTTGAGTCATCTAAAATTATAATCTTAGGATTGCCAACAAGAGCTCTTGCAATTGTAAGCCTTTGACGTTGTCCACCAGAGAAATTTCTTCCGCCTCTTAAAACTTTATGATCTAAAAACGCAGGGAGTTCTTTTACAAAATCATATGCCTGCGCAATCTTTAATGCCTTGATTATTTCCTCATCTGTTGCATCTTCTTTTCTCCACTGCATATTATCTCGCAAGGAGCCCTCAAACAAAACAGGGTTTTGTGGAACTATACCAACAATTTTTCTAAGTTCCACGAGGTCAATATTTTTAACATTTACATCATCAATCAAAACCTCACCACTCTTTACATCATAAAATCTTGGAATTAAATTAACCACCGAACTCTTTCCAGACCCCGTGCCCCCAATTATTCCAAGCACTTGCCCCGGCTCAACTTTAACAGACAACCCATTAACAACATTTTTAGCATTTGTGTAAGAAAAGTTTACATTTTTAAATTCAAGTTTTCCATCGGCCACTTCGTAGTCAAACTGTGCAGGAAACTTTGGATTATAAATCGTGTTTTCTGTCGCAAAAACTTCTTTTATTCTTTTTGTTGATGCACCCGTTCTAGTGTAAATAATAATCAGTCTTGCAATAATTACAAGAGCTGATGATATTGTTGTTAGGTAGTTTACAAACGCAACAACATTACCTGTTGAAATAACCCCTAAGTTCACCTCTACTCCGCCAAACCACAATATTGCAATTATTCCAAAATTTACCACAAGAGCAATCAATGGTTGCAAAAGCGAAGCACTTTTTGCAATTTGCATATTTACTTTTGTAAATTCCTTGTTTGCTTTATCAAACTTTTCAAGTTCATATGCTTGTTTATTAAATGCACGAACAACTCTTACACTATCCAAGTTATCCCTTGCGACATTTGTAACATCATCAAGTTTGATTTTCAATGCTGAATATTTTGGACTGTTCTTCATCATTATAAAAAATACTAAGAAAAGTATAATTGGAGCCATCACTAAAAATACACTGGCAAGTTTTAAATCAATAAAACAAACCATAATCATTGAGCCAATAAGCAAAAATGGTGCTCTTGATACATTTCTTATCGTCATACCAATACTTAAACCCACTTGATCAACATCATGCACCATTCTGTTTGTAAGCGTAACGGTTGAAAATTTATCCAGCTCTGCATGAGACAAGGTATTTATATGACTAAACATATCTCTTCTTATATCCCTACAAACACCTGTTTGCACAATTGATGAACATTTTTGACAAACGACTGTAAAACAAAAACTTAAAATGTTTAGCAAAAAAATAACACCACACATTATAAAAATGTATGATTTATCTTTATTTGCAATACCAACATCTATTACCAGTGCCATAAGCATTGGAGTTATAACATCAGATGCTGTTTCTAACGCTTTACATATAGGACCAACAATTATTGGTTTTTTATATTTGCCCAAATAGTTCGTTAGTTTAAACATTCCTCGCCACCCTCTCATAATATTCGTATAGTATTATACCATATTTATTGTTCTTTTAAAAATTTAATTTGGTATATTTTGAAATTTTCATTAAATAATATTAGTATGATTAAATACATTGAAGTCAATGCAAAAATGACAACCAATGGTGTTGTGTATCCACTAGAAATATGCTGGGAAGATGGAAAAATTTTTGAAATCGACAAAATAGTTGATATTAGAAATCTCGCAAGCACAAAAGGTGGCGGTGTTGGTATAAGATATATATGCAAAATAAAAGGAAAAGAGAAAACTCTTTTCCTAAGTGATTACAAATGGTTTATTGAATATGATTAATTCAAGACCCTCGCTGTTATGTTTGCACCATTAATATTTACATCTTGAAGTCTTGGGTCTATCGTTGTAAGTGCCCGACACACAGAACGCCTGCCAAATCTTCTTCTTATATCCTCAATGGTATTATCAAGTGCCAAATGTTTTTCTCTTGACTTCTGGTCTATTCCAATTAAAAGTTGTTCTTCCTTTACAAAATTCGAAACAGAAACTCCTACACCCCGAACCTTTTTTATGTTTGAATAATTTTTTATATACAGCTCTATTGCTTTTTCTGCTATGTCTTTTGACAAGTTCGTTGGTATAAAAAAGCCACTTTGCATAGAATAATGCATAAGCTCACTATCAACAACTGAAATATGCAAGGTTTTTGCTCTTCCAACAAATGCCTTTTTCATTCTAAACGCAACACTTTCAGACAACATATATATTAGTGCCTTTATATCTTCAATACTTTCCATATCCCTGTAATAAGTTATACTATTTCCAACCGACTTAACATCATCATATTCTCCGATTTTAGAAACAACGCTTGCATCATTTCCATTTGCATAATCCCACAAAAAATCCCCCCACTTTCCAAGTTTTTGCCTAAGCAAACCCCTGTTAAAAGTCGCAAGTTGACCGATTGTATATATCCCCAAGTTATTTAATTTTTGAGTAGTTGCTCTTCCTACATACAATAAATCTTGAACCGGCAATTTCCAGACAATCTTTTTATAATTGTCTTGATTTATAATTGTTACCGCATCAGGCTTTTTAATATCTGAGCCAAGTTTTGCAAATATCTTGTTGAAACTAACACCTATTGACACAGTAAGCCCAATCTCTTCACGAACTCTTCTCCTAATCTCTTCTGCAATCTTTTCACCACTTCCAAAAAGCTGAGCACTTTCGCTAACATCAAGCCACGCCTCGTCAATCCCAAATGACTCAATTCTGTCCGTGTAATCTAAATATATTTTTTTTACCAACCTTGAATATTTTAAATAAATTTCGTGATTTGCCTCAACCGCTTTTAAGTTTGGGGCAAGTTTTTTTGCTTCAAACAAAGTCATTCCCGTTTTAATACCGAGAGATTTCGCTTCCATATTTTTTGCAAGCACAACTCCGTGCCTATCTTTTATTTTTCCACAAACAGCAACGGGAAATCCTTTTAGCTCTGGATTTAACAAGCACTCACAACTTGCATAAAAATTATTCAAATCAGAATGTAAAATAGTCCTCACAAGCAAAGTGCTCCTTTAACTTTTTTATTAGTATAACACACAATACAAAGTTTTTCAAACATTTGTTCGACAAAATTAAAAGTTTCATCAAAATAAGGTTGGAAATTTTTCCAACCTTTTCCTTGCTTTTTCTTATAGACAATCCTCATATGTATCGTACTTTATTTCAATCTTACCATCGTTAAGGTATTGATTGTATAACGCCGAACCAATATCTGATGATATTGTTTGTTGTCTGCTTGCAATTAATTTTTCATAGAAATATTCTTCAACTGTTTGGTTGCTTACAAGCGTAAATGTGTCATCAAGGCTTAAATTCCCCGAGTTAATAACACCAGTAAACATTATGTAATGCACACCAAAATTAGTAACCACTCTTTTAATTCCGTATTCTTTTTCTCCAGCTTCTGGCTCTAAGAATTGGTCATACAACTCATAACATGTCTCTGCAAATTCTGTTACAAATCCGTTATCTTCTGACTGACTCTTTGGAAGAGTGTAACCCACTAGGTTTGTTAAGCTGGTCAAGTCTGCAACTCCACCATCTTTACTAAATGAGAATTTTAATTTGAAGAACTCTTTGGCAAGTTGTTCATATGTAATTGTTCCATTTAGATATTTTGTGTAAATGCCATCTGTTCCAAAAATTAAATCATCAAAATCTTGAAGTGTATATGAAACTTCATTTCCATCTTTATCTTTATTTGTTTCACCTGTTTCTGGGTTAATATAATCCATATTTAATGAATCTTCTGTGTTCAAGGCATAATTTTCCCTTTCTTCTAGGAATGCATCAATAAATGGTTGCTCTAATGTTGTGTTTGCATCACTTGAAGAAACATAGTTGTCCAAATTATATAGATAATTACTTGCCTTCAACTCTGAATCATAATCAGCAAATTGCAACAAAATGTGTTGTACTGTATAGTAGTTTCCATTTTGTCTGTATACAACCAAATCTGTGTTTGATGTATCTTGTATCATTGATGAATAACCATTTGCAATTGCAAATTGTTGAACTTGGGTATTTAAAGCTTTTGTATATTCTTGATAGATTTCATCTGATGAAACTGTAATCTTATTTGTCATATATGCAGTGTATTTCTCAACCAATCTGCTCTCTTCGTAATACTTGTATAATCTTTGAAGTTCAGTTTCAAGTGTTTCGCTGTCCGACTTGCTCTTTCCATCATAATTTGTTGCACTTGTTTTTAAATTCTCAATATACTTAGAATATGCAAGAGATCTGTAATAATTTGTTGTTCTGTTGGTTGAATTTTCCAAATCTTGAACCCATTCTGCCTTAGTTTTTCTAACTTCAGCGCTTGCAAGCTCAGCACTTGGAATTGTCTTTTCATATTCTTTAAATACTGGCAAATCCTCAGCATCTTCTTCCTCTTCAACTTCTTCATTTATTCCAAGAAGTGCTTTGATTTCGGTTTCATTTGTATCTATTTGAGAATTAACATTGTTGAATACTTGTTCCCAAATATAATAAATATCCTCATCATTCAACTTACATTCATCAATTTTTCTAGCTTCCATTGTCATTAATTTGTTCTTTACAAGAGCTTCAATTACCATTTTATAAACAACATCTTCGCTATATCCATATTGATAATAGCCCATTGTATAATAGTAATAATTGAACATTGTCAAAACTTCATTTCTTGTTATTGTTTCATCACCAACAGTTGCAACAACTTCAGCATAATATCTTTTGCTGTTGTCGTGCAAAAGATCACAACCACTGAATGTGAATAGTGATACAATAATCAAACTCAAACTTAAAAATATTGAAAGTATTTTCTTTTTCATATATAACCGCACCTTTATGTAGTTTGTAATTCTTTTTAATTATAAAGCAATCCAATCCGAAAATCAATTACTTTTTTTGAATTTTATTCGAAATTGTCAAGAAATCTTTTAAAATAGCCAAATTCCCAAAAACATCATTTCCCGTATACTTAAAACTAATTGTTGGCATTTCTTTTAAATTTAAAACACATACTGCTGAATATTTATTCAAAGCAGTTCCAACTTCCTTTGATAAAACCTTATTTTCTTTTGCATCAAAGACAATCTTTATTTCATTTGCAGTACAATAAACTTCTACCGCACCAATCTTTTTCGCCAAGGATTTCATATATGCAATATCTAGCAAATTCTCTGTTTGTTTTGGCATTTTACCAAAAACATCTTCAATTTCTCTTGCCTGAGCATCTCGCTCAGCTAGGTTTTCTATCCTTGAAATGTTTTTGTAAATTGTCATTCTGTTTGATGTGTTTGTTATGTAGGTTTCAGGAATGTATGCATCAACAGCAATTCGCATTAAAACATCTTTATCATCAACAACAGTATTCCCTTTTGCTTCCTCAATTGCCTCGCCTAGCATTTTACAATAAAGTTCATATCCTATTTTTTGAATATGGCCGTGTTGCTCTGCTCCAAGCACATTTCCCCCGCCCCTTATTTCAAGGTCTCGCATTGCAATTTTAAATCCGCTTCCAAACTCGGTAAACTCTGAAATCGCTGAAAGTCTCTTATAACTATCTTCGCTTAGGGCTTTCTTTGCATTATAAGTAAAATACGCATAGCCTTTTCTTGTACCTCTCCCAACTCTTCCTCTTATTTGATAAAGTTGAGACAATCCAAACCTGTCTGAGTCAATTACAATTAGTGTATTTGCATTAGACATATCAACACCATTTTCAATAATTGTAGTTGATATCAATATATCTGCAACCTGATTGTAAAATTTGAAAATTACATCTTCAAGTTCCGAACTTTTTAATTGCCCGTGCCCAACAACAACTTTTGCGTTTGGAACCAATTCTTTAATCCTTGCGGCAAACTGATAAATCGTTTCAACTCTATTATAGACAAGAAATACCTGTCCGCCTCTCTTCAATTCCTTATTTATAGCATCTTTTACAAGGTTGTCGCTATATTCACACACAAAAGTTTGTGTTTGTTCCCTATCTTTTGGCGGTGTTGCAATGATTGATATATCTCTTATCCCAGACATTGACATATGAAGAGTTCGTGGTATAGGGGTTGCAGATAATGTTAAAACATCAACACTGCTTTTTTTATGTTTTAACTGTTCTTTATCTTCAACTCCAAATTTTTGTTCCTCATCTAAAACAAGCAATCCCAAATTATAATATTTTACATCTTTTGATAATAATCTATGAGTTCCACATATTACATTAATTTCACCACTTTCAAGTTTTCGTAAAATTTCTTTTGTTTCAGTTGTAGACTTAAACCTGTTCAACACCGCAACATTTATTCCAAAATCATTAAATCTTGAAACGCAAGTATTGTAATGTTGTTCAGATAAAATTGTTGTTGGTGCCAAAAATGCGACCTGTTTTCCAGATAAAACCGCTTTGAAAATTGCACGAAGTGCGACTTCTGTTTTGCCAAAGCCAACATCTCCACATACAAGCCTGTCCATAATTTTACTGCTTTCCATATCTTGCTTTATTTCTGCAATAGCTTTTAACTGGTCCTCTGTCTCTGTGTATGGAAAAGTATCCTCAAAAGCAAGTTGCATTTCATCATCTTTAACAAATGCAAACCCCCTTTTACTTTCTCTTTCTGCATATAGTTGCAATAAATCAAAAGCCATTTTCTTAATGTTCTTTCTGACTTTTTCTTTTACCGCACCAAACTCACTTCCGCCGATTTTTGAAAGTCTTGTTGGAGTACCCCCGCCTGAAAATCTATCAAGCATATCCATTTGGTCAATTGGGACATAAAGTTTATCACCATCTCGGTAACTTACAACAATATAATCTTTCGTACCAAAATTCCCACTTAGTTTTGTAATCCCCTCACAAAGACCAATTCCGTGAAAAGCGTGAACAACATAATCTCCGATTTTTGGAACACTAAAAACATCTTTTCTATTTACAACAACTTGCCCGCCCGTGTTTTTTTTCGCGACAATTTCACTTGTTCCAAGAACTACAACCTTATAGTCTGGAATACAAAAACCATATTCAAGTTCATATGGCAATATTGCAGAACTTCCTCTTGCAATGTTTGGGTGTCTGTCAATTTCAATACTTATATTGTTAGATTTCAACATTCTTGAAAGTATTCTTGCATCTTTTTCACTTCCTGCACACAAGAAAACTTTATAATCGTTTGCAATCCACTCATTTATATCATTCACTAACGCTATGTTGTTCCCAACATATTTTGATACAGCAGAAGTTCTAAACACATATACTTTTTCCGGTTCAAAAAACCTGTTTGCATTGGTTATTTTTTGATGAACTAATAAATTTGTATTTTTTAAACTTGAAACCAACTCAGCAGTTGTTAAGATTCCATTTGCTTTACAAGGCAACACTTCGCCAGTGTTTAATAAGTTTTTCTTTCTTTCATTATATTCTTTTTCAATATTAGTCATTGTGTCATAGACCATTTTTGCTTCATCTATAACAACAACAAAATCATCATTAATGTAGTCAAGCAGTGTGTTTTGTTTGTACTTTAATAATGGCATTAAAAAATTTAAACTAAATGACCTGTCTTGATTTTGAATTCTTTCCAAGACCTCTTCGGCAATTAGAGAAAACCTCTCCTCTGATTCTCGGTCTTTAAACGCACTTTTTTTGAGCGACATAATTTGTTTTGAAACTTTTTTTATATCATCATCTTCCAAAAAAAGACTCGTAAAAGGACACACGCTTACTGATGAAACTTCCCTTATTGTGTTTTGACTTTCTAAATTGAATGTTTTTATCGACTGAACTTCAATATCAAAAAACTCTATTCTAAACGGGTCAATTGTGTTAATTGGAAAGATATCAAAAATATCTCCTCTTGA
>JAZNEY010000074.1:0-9027 GCA_045588795.1 Clostridia bacterium
ACGAGAGAAATTCTTCTCTCGCACCTTTGTTTTTAATTTTATCTCAAATTAATTCCTGCATTTTTCATATGGTCAGTAAATCTTTTTTGAAAATTCTCAATTTCGTTTGAAGATAATGTGTGTTCATTTGAACAAATAGCAAAAGCAAATGTCATAGAACGGAAATCTCCAAAAGTTTCACTTTCATAAACATCTTTTAGCTTATATGTCATATTCATTTTACATCTAAAAGTACCAATCAAATCTTGCAACTCTTTGCAATTCATTGCCTTTGGAACAAGGAAGTTGAAATCAAGTTCAACTGTTTGGAATTTAGAAACTTGCTTATAAACCTTTTGTGGGTTTGTAAATTGCATTAATTTGTTAAAGTCACACTCAAACACAACAACTTTTGCTTTCTTGTCAAGTTTCGCTAAAATATTTGGATGAATTACACCAAACGCACCAACTTTTTCTTCACCCACTAGAATATTTGCACTCATATTTGGGTGATAAATCTCAGCGGTCTCATTTGTGTCATATGAAAGTTGTACTTTTGCCAAGCTACTTGCGATATTCTCAATCACTTTCTTCATCTCAAAATACAATTCTTTTTCGGTTTTGCTTTGTGATGAAATTAAGCAAGACAAATGTTTTTCTTCGATAGCAAGATTATTCTCATCTTTACCGGTAACAACTCTTCCAATTTCATCAATCTTAATATCTGTAAAATTGTTTTTGTTTTCACTAAAGAACTTAATCATTGTTGGGATAAGTTCACTTCTTATACCGCTTTGACCACTATTTGAACTGTCAAGCAGTGTTAAATAAGAATTGCTTTCAATTCCGATTGAACTGTTGAAATCTGCATTATTCCAAATATAACTATGAACTTCGTTAAAGTTATATTTTTCAGCCAAAAGCCTTTTTGTTTTATACTCCATAATATGTACATTATCTTGTGCAACAGGTGTAACATCAAGAGCAAGTGTTTCAGGCACAATATTATCATAACCATAAAGTCTTGCAACTTCTTCAACAATATCTTCCTTAATAGAAATATCCTTTGTAGCCCTGTAAGATGGTACAGTCAATAATAAATCATCATTTTTTCCACGAACACCAAACCCAAGATTTGCAAGCGTATTTACAATGAATTCGTTAGTAATTTCTGCACCTATTCTTTTTCTAATAAAATCTGTGCTAACTTCAATTACAATATTCTTTTTTTCATAATTAACTACATCACTTAACCTTGAAACAACTTGAACGCCAGCATCAATAGACTTCAATACATAAACAAGTCTTGCAATTGCAAGGTCTGTCATTTCTGGGTCTAAAGACTTTTCATATCTTTGAGATGCATCTGTTACAAGTCCAATAGCCTTTGATGTTTTTCTTATCGCACTTGCTTCAAATACTGCACTTTCAAGAGTAAATCCTGTTGTTTCATCTGAAATACCAGACAGTTTTCCACCCTTGATTCCAGCAATGGCAACTGGTTCATTATCCTTATTACAGATTAAAAGTGAGCCACCTGCGATTTCATGTTCTTCGCCCTCAAGCGTTAAAAGTTTTTCCCCTTGCACCGCCTCACGAACAATAATTCCATCAACCTTTGCGCTGTCAAAGGCGTGCATAGGTGTTCCAAGTTCAAGCATTGTATAGTTAGTCAAATCGGCAAGTAGATTAATATCACGAAGTCCGCAATAGTTCAAACGAATCTTCATTTCCATAGGTGATTTTTTGACTGCTACATTCTCTATTCTAAGTGCAGAATATCTGTAACAGTTTGCTGTTTTAACATCAATTTCAAGAGCCGGCAATTCACTATATTCTCGCAAAGAAACACAGCCAAGTGGTTTTAATTCTCTGCCAAATATTACAGAAAGTTCTCTTGCAAAACCATAATGTCCCCAAAGGTCTGGACGATTTGTAAGCGACTTATTGTCAATTTCAATTAATGTATCGCAAATTGGATATAAATCTTTTAAATCTGTTCCTAGTGGACAAGTGAGACCCTTGAAGTCAATAATACCATCATCATCTGAGCCAATACCAAGTTCTGCCTCCGAACAGCACATACCATAACTGTCAATTCCTGCAAGTCTTGCTTTTTTAATCTTATGACCTGCAACCATTCCGCCAACACGAACAAGGGCAGTAACCATTCCAGCATAAACATTAGGTGCTCCTGTTGCAATTTGCAACATCTCGCCAGAGCCATCATCAACAGACAATAAATTCAAGTGTGTGCCCTCAACCTTTTCACAAGTTACAACTTTTGCGACAACGACATCTTGCATATCTTCGCCTTTTTGCACAACCTCTTCAACTTCTGCTGTTGAAAGCGTTATTCTCTTGGAAATTTCTTCTGCTGAAATCCCCTCCAAATCAACCATCTCTTTAAGCCAATTTAATGATAAAATCATAATTTTTTTCTCCTCTTTATGCGTGCTTGGAAATTAAAAATCCAGCCCGAATTGTTTTAACACTTTTAAATTTCCACTATTCAAATGTCTAATATCGTCCATTTTAGTCTTTATCATAACAAGCCTATCAAGACCAAGACCAAAAGCAAAACCGCTGTATTTTTCCGGGTCAACACCGCCCTCTATAAGCACATTTGGGTGTATCATTCCGCAAGGACAAAGTTCTATCCAAGAACCGTGTTTACAAACTGAACATCCAGCACCATCACAGAACGGACAAAACATATCAAGTTCAAAGCCTGGTTCTACGAATGGGAAAAATCCAGGTCTAAGTCTTACTTTTACCTCTTTACCAAAAACTTTTGAAAGCATTTGTTTCATAAAGTAAATAAGGTTTGCAACTGAAACATTTTCATCAACAACCATTCCCTCCATTTGGAAAAATGTTGTCTCGTGAGAATGGTCTACTGCTTCATTTCTGTAACATCTTCCAGGAAAAATTGCTCTTACCTTTCCGCCGTACTTTTTAAGAATTGCATTTTGAAGTGCTGAGGTTTGAGTCTTTAACAGTTCACCATTGTCAAGCCAGAAAGTATCTTGCATATCCCTTGCTGGGTGTGTGCTTGGCACATTCACAGCATCAAAACATTCATATTCTGTAACGACTTCATTTCCATCTTCAACAACAAAACCCATAGACTTAAATATGTCCTCAAGTTCTGCTTGAACTATTGTTCTTGGGTGCAAAGTTCCACACTCAAAATCAACTGGCATTGTAATATCAACTTTTTCAACAGAAGAAACCTTTTTGCTGATTTCTGCATTTTGTAATTCTTCTTTTTTCTCAGAAATCTTTGTTTCAACATTGTTTTTTAGTGTATTAATCAACATTCCAGCCTCTCTTTTTTGTTCAACTGGAACATCTCGAAGTAGTGGCATTAGGTTTGTTACTAATCCTTTTTTACCAAGGAACTCAACTCTTAAAGCCTCCAACTCCTCATTCGAATTAACACTTTGATATTTTTCATTAAATAAATTTTCTATATTTTGTACTTGTTCTTTCATTTTTCATCACCTTTACTTTTTATAATCTGGTATTTCAATATGAGAAACACCCTGTTTTGTACTTTTTCTGTAAACCACAATTTTTCTGCCAACAACAGAAATAATTTCTGCGTGCAACTCTTCCGCAATGATGTCAGCGACTTGCCTTGCTTCGTAGTCTGAATTTTGTAGAACACTTATTTTGATGAGTTCTCTGTTCATAAGAGCCTTTGAAACTGCCGTCAGCATTTCATCTGAAATCTCACCTTTTCCGACTTGAACAATTGGTTCAAGAGTGTTTGCCTTTGAGCGTAAAAATGCTCTTTGTTTACTTGTCAACATACATCTTCCTCCTAATCATCAATAAACTCAAAATCAAAGTCTGCAATACGAACAGTGTCGCCATCAACAGCACCAAGTTTTCTTAGATGTTTTATTATTCCTTTGTCTTTCATAACCTTTTGGAAATAGGCAAAACTTTGAGCGTCAGATAAAACCACATTTCGTATAAGTTCATCAACAAACCCACCAATAATTACATATGCACCATCATCATCACGAGTAATTTCATATCTTGTTGGGTCTGCTTGTTTATACTCAAACTTTTCAAACTCAATAGGCTCTGGTTTTGGAAGTTCATAAACTTTCTTTGCGGTAGTTGTTAAAAGTTCTTCAATACCCTTGTGAGTATGTGCCGAAACACAAATGACCTCTGGTGGGTTTTTTGTTTTCTTCAATTTTGAGATAAACGCTTTTGCATTCTTTTCAGATTCTGGCATATCCATTTTATTCAACACAATAATTCTTGGAGTTTTTGCAAGTGCCTTGTCGTGTTTTTTAAGCTCATTAACGATAACCTTGTAATCGTTATATGGGTCTCTTTCTTCCGAGCCAGAAATATCAACCACCAAAAGGAACAATCTAGTCCTTTCAACGTGTCTTAAAAAGTAATGGCCAAGACCAGCACCTTCACTTGCACCCTCAATAAGACCTGGGATATCAGCGATAGTAAAAGATTTATCAAAAACCCTTGCGACCCCAAGATTTGGAGATAGTGTTGTAAATTGGTAATTTGCAATCTTTGGTCTTGCAGAAGTTAAAACTGAAAGAAGTGTTGACTTTCCAGCATTTGGATATCCAACGAGCCCAACATCTGCTATTGTCTTTAATTCAAGAACAACGCACGCCTCTTTTGTAATCTCACCAGTTTGAGCAAAGGTTGGAGATTTTCTTCTGCTTGATTTAAATTTTGCATTTCCTTTTCCACCCTCACCGCCTTTCATAGCAATAACTTTATCGCCATCATAGAATAGGTCAGCAAGAACACCGCCCGTTTCATCATCTTTCACAATCGTTCCACAAGGAACCTTAAGCAAAACATCTTTTCCGCTTTTACCAGTCGAAGTGTTTGAGCCACCACCAAAACCATTTTCGGCTTTAAAATGTTTTACATATCTATACTCTCCAAGGTCAGTAACATTTTTATCAGCTTGAATAATAATGTTTCCACCTCTGCCTCCATCACCACCGTCAGGAGCACCAACACGGACATACTTTGCCGTGTGGAATGAAACTTTACCATTTCCACCATTTCCCGACTTGATATTAATTTTTACTCTATCATCATACATAGTTTTCACCACTTACTTCATAAATTTTTTATAACTTGGACACCTGTCGTTAATTAAACATTCTGTGCAAGCTGGTTTTTGTGCCTTGCAGACATATCTTCCGTGCAAAACAAGTGCAAAATGTCCATCAATCCACATTTCTTTTGGGAGAATTCTTTCAAGTTCACGCATTGTATCTGTTGGTGATTTTTTATTTGCTAGCCCAAGCCTTTTAGATAGCCTAAACACGTGTGTATCAACTGCAATTGCAGGAACACCGAAAGCAACTGCTAGAACAACACTTGCTGTTTTCTCCCCAACCCCTGATAGACTTAGAAGTTCTTCCCTTGATTTTGGAACTTGCGAATTAAATTTTTCAATCAAACTTTTAGATGCACCCATTATACTTTTTGCCTTATTATTAAAAAAACCACAAGGCTTAATTATCTCTTTCAGTCTATCAACACCAAGAGCAATCATCTTCTCGGGCGTATTTGCAACAGCAAATAACTCCTTTGTTACAACATTCACTCTTTTATCCGTGCATTGCGCCGAAAGAATAACAGCAACTAAAAGTTCATACACACTTGTGAAATTCAGTTCACATTTGTTTTTGGGATAATAATCTATAAGAGTTGATAGCATATCAACCCCATTTTCTCTTTTGCTCATAGATAAACCCTAATTAGTTAAATTATAGACAATCATCAAAAACTTAAAGCACATTGCATTTTCAAATTTGCGAATATCAATACCAGTAAGTTCAATGATTCGCTCAACTCTTTTTAAAAACGTATTCCTGTGCATAAAAGTGTTTCTTGCAGATTCTGCAATATTGAGGTCATTCTCAAAAAATACATTAACACATTTTACAAGGTCCTCATCTTTCATTAAGTTTTCGAAGTTTGAATCAATCAATCTTGACCTATATCTTGCAAGTTCTTCTGTTGAACATTTTGATAAAAATCTTTCTGCAAAATACGAACCAAGATTTGTGCATTTTTCTTTATCCAACTGAAATGCATCATAAAAATTTTCGAAGGTATTCATAAGGCTAATATTCTCCTAAATCTTTCGCAATATATAATACCAAATAAGTATTGTTTTTTCAAGTAAAAACAATAAAAATTAATTAAGTATTTTGCCACCAATTTTTTCAAAAAATAAGTCGTCAAGCATAACCACTTCCATTGATTCACCTGTTCTAAATCCAACCATTCTATCGGCGATTGAGACCAGTCTTTTTGACTCTTCTTTTGTAAGCCCAGATGAATTTATAGCAGTCCCGCACATTGTTTTTTCAACAATAATATTGACTTCCCTAAATTTTTCTCCGTGCAATTTTTTTATACATTTTTGCAGGTAAAAATTGGTTGGATTTTCACTTTCTGATTTTAATGAAATTTCGCCTTTATTTACACCAAAATTTAAAAATATAATTTCACCAGCACAGAAAGAGGCTAAATTTAAGCCATTTTCGACAGCAACTATAGTTCCCGAATAATTTTCAATCCACGAAACAACCATTCTAAACGCATCACTTTTTAAATCAACATTTTCAAAAAAATCATCAAAATCTATAAGCACAATGTCGCTGTTTTTTATCTCAATCCTTGCAAAAGATAAAAACAATTTTTCGATATAAGTGAGCCTTTTAACTTTTTCGCTTGGGTCAAGATTGAATTTGTTTGCCAATTCTTCTATGTCTCTTTGAGTCAAATTTTTACCACAAATTTTTGCTTGGTATTCCAAGTTTTTATAAACATTTTGACGATTAAAAAATAATGGCTCAGAAAGCACATATGAAATTTTTGCACTCTCAATTGAAAGTGAGTTTCTATTTGTTCCATCAATTTTTACAACAGATTTGCCATCAGCACTTTCAATCCCTGCGAGGATATTTAAAAGTGTTGTCTTTCCGCTTCCGGTTGGCCCAACAATAAAATATTTTTTTCCACTTTCAAAGGCATAAGAAAAGTTAGATATTGCTTCAATATCACCAAACTTTTTGTTTAAATTTTTTATTTCTATTTTTTCCATACCCCTATTATACAACAAAATCTCTTCATATAAAAGCACATTTTAAAATAAAATTATATATGAAAAATTTTCATTTAATATACACAACTTTGATTGTTTTGGTTTGTTGTTTAATCCTTTGTTTTACAACCACTAGCCAAATCACAACTACTTGGCTCCCATTAAAAGAAACCAGCATTTTAATTTATGTTAAAAACAAGTATACTGATGAGCCAATTGACAATGCAACGATTTGCATACTAAACACAAGAGAATATTATTCAACAAATAAATATGGTTACACTGACACAATAAAACTACAACTTTACGAAGATTCTTTTGATGGTGAGTTTTATTATTTTGACCTATTGATTTACAAAAATGGGTTTAACGAATTTTTATATTTTAATTTAAAAACAAAACCAAACCAAAAAAGAACCGATATTGTAATTGATTTGACTGAAATAATAAACGACCTAGACAACAAGCCGAACATATTTTTTGAGCCACCACAAGATATCACCATTAAAAAAATTATAAAAGAAAACAAAAGATAGAAGAAAAAATTTCCTCTATCTTACCTTTTTACATTTGACCTTGCGACTCAACAAAGCAAACTGCATTTTCACCATCTAAAAGTTTTGCTACAAGTTCATTTTTCACCTCTATTTCTAGTTCGGTGTTTAAATTAAAAAGCTGTGGAATATTTCGTGTGTTATTATCCTTTATTTCATCTAAAATAGTTTCAATAGCTCCATCATTATGAGTATTAGACGAAGCAGGTTGTTTTTTACTTCCAACATAATAACAAGCAGAATACTCATAATCATCAATTGAGCCGGGAATTGAAAGTTCTTCAATAAGCAACTTGTCGTTTTGATTTTTAGTGATAACATGCATTTTTGCAAATCCTGGTGCAACCATTCTGTTTATTGTTAATTCATCATTCAGATTAACAACGACAAAATTTCTATTACCTTGCACAGCACCAGCATCAATATGAGGTATTATTCCACATTCATTGTTAAGTACTGGCAACACAAATACTGGCGTTCTATTTTCAAACCCCTCACCCACATACTGTATTTTTTTTATAATAGCATCATACTCTACAAAATATCTTGCGTAATCATTTCCGTTTGAGTCTTTTTGCAAATAAACACTATTAAAACCATTTTCATAAACTTTAACAGGCAAATTATATTTATCAGTCATTATTAACTCCTCTCTTATTAAATGTTGGTAAATTATATCACACTAGTTTCATTTTTTCAATATAAAAGCCTCTTTTTATTCAAAAGAGGCTTAATTTTTTATCAACTATTATTTTGTTTCAATTAATCCAATTGTTCCATCTGCCTTTCTGTAAAGAACGCAAACGCTGTCAACTTCCGAGTTCATAAAAATAAAGAAATCGTGTCCAACCAAATCCATCTGAACAACAGCTTCTTCCTCTGTCATAGGAACAAGTTTGTACATCTTTCTTTTTGTAATTAAGTCTGATGCAAAATGTTGGTCCTCATCATAAAATTCAATATGTTCATATTCAGCCTTAGTTACATTTCTCTTGTTTAAAATTTTATCACTATGCTTAATAATTTGCTTTTCAACTTTTGCAACACACATATCAAGGTTTTGATACATATTATCTGATTCAACTTCGCCACGAACGAACATTGAGCCAGAACTCAAATTTACTTCCATTTTGTGTCTGTTGCCGTTTGCGGTACAAACCACTTTCGCATTTGCTTGTTTTGTAAAAAACTTTTCAAACTTTCCAATTTTCTTCTCAATTAAGCTTTTAAGTCTTTCACTTACTGTATAATTTCTTCCAATAATATCAATTTTCATATTGTTCATCTCCTTTTATGATATTTACACTATAATTATAACTTATTTTAGTGAAAAATGTACATGTATACAAGTGATATTTTTACTAAAAT
>JAZNEY010000075.1:0-3265 GCA_045588795.1 Clostridia bacterium
AAAGGCAAATACTATTATACTGGCGATACCAACGATTTTGAAAATGTAAAGCAACTTGTTAAGAATGAACAAATAAAAAAGATTTATTGCGAAGCAAGTTGGAAATCCTATAATGCACATATAGAATATGAAATGTTGAAAGAAATAAAATGCGATAAGTTAGTTTTAATGCATTTTGAAGATATTGATTTATATAATCTTGCAATAAAAGACGGATTTAATGTTGCAAGGATATAAAAATAAAAAGACAAGATAAGATTTCTTGTCTTTTTTGATATTAAATTTATGGGTGCACTTCACATTCACCTTTCCTTTTAATTTTTATCTAAAACGGACTGTTTTCATCATAAGTCTCGATTTTGTTTATTGCTTTCTTATTCAATATTTGAGTTCCTTGAGCATTTTTCACGATAGCGGAAAAATTTGTAGTCGTTTCGCCGGTTGGTAAAACAAGTTCAATATTGTTTAATTCATTTGTTATTGCATATTGTGAACCCAAAACTCCTGCCAAATAGTACTGATGAGGCGATACCAACATACATAATTTAGAATCTTTTATAACGACAACCGATTTTATATTTGTTGCAGTGTTGAAAAAAGCGCCCAATTCCTCAAGTTCACGGCCGTGCAAATCTTCTATAAAGCACATAGCTGAACCTTTAATCATCTTTACTTGACTGTTAAACTTAGAAATTGCACCAGAATGTTTCATACCGCACCTCCTACAAATCATTTATAGCACAACTATTGAATTATTTCAACAAATTAATAAAAACGAGTAAATAAATATCTCTATATCTTTATATTATATCGATTCAAAGTTGTTTTGTTAAATCTACGCTCCAATTAAATGTAATTTGCCCATAAGATTCATTACTTCTGGCATAATATCAGCACCAACCATTCTTCCAAGACCACCATTTGCAAATTCTCTTTCACTAAATCTTGATACATTATCAATTCTTACATGTGGTGAACAGAACATTACTGGAACAGGGTCGGCAGAGTGTGCCTTCAATTCGCAAGGTGTAGAATGGTCTGCTGTTATAACTAGTAATACATCTTCTGGCAAATTTAACAATTCTTCTATCGCATCATTACACTTATCTAAGAATACCTTTTTGCCTTCAAAATTTCCATCTTCTGCTAAAGAATCTGTCGCTTTTACATGTGTAAACACAAAATCATATTTATTTAGCATTTCTTTTGCTTTAACGAATTTATTTCTAACATTACTATCTGGTAATGCAGTAGCACCTTCAACATTGATTAAATCCATACCAAGAAATGCTCCAATACCTTTGTATAATCCACCACCGGCAATACAACAAGCCTTTAATCCATATTTCTCTTCAAAAGTTGGCATTGTTGGGTATTGTCCAGCGCCACGAAGTAATAAAAAGTTTGCAGGGAACTCATTATTTTCTGCTCTTTTTTTGTTTGTTTCAAGACTATTCAAAATCTCATATGCTTTTTTCATAAATTTATTGATTACAGATGCTGTAAACTTTGCCTCAGCAGAATTATCCTTCGCCTTAACTTCCATTACAGGCTTTCCTTCTTCGTGTGGATCGGCATCTGTTATATTTGCAGACAAACCTTTTCCCCTAAATACAACACCTGCTCTATGTGCTGTTCCTGGTCTTACTAAAATATCAATGCCATCAATATTCATTCCATCAATAGCACTTGCAAATTCATCAACATTTCTAATTCTTCCTGCACGACGGTCTAAAATATTCCAGTTGTTGTCAACAGTTCCAAAATTTCCCCTAAATGCAATATCTCCCTCTTGTAGTTTTATTCCTAAACCGGCAACTTCAATTGGTCCTCTACCTGTATAATATTGCTCCATTGGATAACCAAAAATTGCCAAATGCGAAACATCGCTACCAGGTCTAACACCCCTTCCAAGAGCATTTGATAATCCACAAATTGATTTACTTACTAGTTTATCAAAATTACTAGTGTTGGCTGCCTCCATTGGAGTTTTATAATTAAATTCTTTAATTGGACGATCTCCTAGCCCATCAAAAACTACAAATAATACTTTATTAACTTTATTTTTTTGTTCCACTTTCAACTTCTCCTTTTTATATACTAATACTTTTATAAGTTTAACACATTTTTCCCTTTAAAGTCAAACAATTAAAATCCTTTAAACTCTTTGTTTTTGGATACTTTCAACTTCTTCATCAGTTCTTTGTATCTCTTTTCTTTTTGCTTTATTCGGTCCTTTTCTTTTATGTAATGTTGCACAATTATACTTTCCTCAACACCATCTGATGCCATTAGTTTACAAGTCTTTTCAAGGTCAATAGTCTCTTTATAGCATCCCATTAATATTGATTTTCTAAGATAATGTTTCCTAATTGATGACGGTGCAGTACCATCTTTCCAAAGTAAGGCAATGTATTCATTTTTTAAATTATCAGGTGCTGTTGCTAAAGTGCGTAATTTTTGTTTTTTAGACATTTTATACCCAACGCCCAGTTTTAAACATAAACTGTCTGTAAGTTTTCGTTTCCCGTAAATAATATCATTTTGTATTGCTAAAATCACAGCCATTTTAGACAAATCTTTCACAACACTAAGTGATAGTATAATCAATGGTAAAAATATAAATATCGCAATTAAAATTGGGTCATTAATAAGACTTAAAGATTTTGAAAGAGCACTTCCAAAGAATGAATTGTCATATTGTCCAACGATATATTCTTCACTTATATACCACGGGTCAGTGTAACCATTTGATGAGCCATATGTTGTAAACCATTTTTTGCCATTCTCATCAGTATAAACATCATCTATATGATGAAACACAAACTCTGAATTTGCTTTTGCGACTTCTCTTATCTCTTTTGGTTGTACTCCAAAAAACTGCCCAAATGTCAAATTGTTTTTAGCCTCTTTTTCTGCATTCTGAGCAAGTGTTAACTCTGCTGAATTTACTCTGTAAGCAGAGGGATATTTTACATAAAAAGCAATAATATCGCCCTCTTTGAGGCTGTTTTTATTTACACTTTTGACAACAATACTATCACCCTTATAGAAACCACTCGCCTCCATACTTTCACTTGAAATAATCATTGTGCTGTAACCTGCAAATGATGGAGGTATGTTTTGCGCCCTGCTGACTATCCCGCAAAAACATAAAAAGACACCAAAAATTACAAACACAAAACTTATCACATTCAATGTTTTTGATAAAACTTTTTGTGCTTTTGTTTGGCTCTCTAAAATGCGTTTTTCGTTGATTTGAGTA
>JAZNEY010000076.1:0-6186 GCA_045588795.1 Clostridia bacterium
AGATTTTTTATATCATTACCATTTACTGCAAGGTCTTTTAAACTGAAAGATAAATTTTGTTCTTCGAGTTTATTTATTATGCCATCAATTTCATTAAACTTTTCTATCCTTTCACTATGCTTTGGAGCTTGCCCAAAATTATCTGCCCTTTGAACTAAAATAAGTTTTTTAACCATCTCAATATCACCCAATTTATAACAGAGCCTTTTTACATATTTTTCTGTTGCCTGCAAATCTAAATCGTGATATTTAATCAATGTCAATACTTGTTGTTTTGTATTATTATCAACCTTTAATCTATCCATTATAATTTTTGTTATCTCTTCACTTTTGGTTGCGTGACCATAAAAATGTCCATTACCGTTTTCATCTAGCGAAAAGCTATCAGGCTTTCCAATATCGTGAAACAAAACCGCCAATCGAACAATTAAATCTATTTCCGCACCTTCAAGTGCAACACAAGTATGTTTTAAGACATCATGAACGTGATGTTCATTACATTGGTCAAAGCCTTTCATTTTCAAAAGTTCTGGAATAATTTCTCCCCAAATATCAATATATTCGAACATGATTTTATGTGTATCTGGCTGTACCAATGTTTTGCAAAGTTCTGCCAACACTCTTTCAGCTGAAATATTTTTTAAAAGATGTGCCAGTTTAAAGCAGGCCTCTTTTGTCTTATTTTCTAATGCATACCCAAGAGTGGCAGAAAATCTTAATGCTCTTAAAATGCGTAATGCATCTTCGTTTAATCTTTGCATAGGGTCGTTCACACACCTTATGACTTTGTTTTGTAAATCTTCAATCCCATTAAAGCAATCTATAATGCCACGACTTGGATTGTATGCCAATGCATTAATTGTAAAATCTCTACGCGCCAAATCATTTGTTATATCTTGAACGAACTCAACACTCTCTGGCCTTCTATTGTCAATGTAATCCCCATCAACCCTATAAGTTGTTATTTCATATGCATTTTTATTTATAATCACTGTCACTGTTCCATGCTCAAGCCCAGTTTTAATAATATTAAAGCCATAGAAACATTCCTCAATTTCACCAGGTGTTGCATTTGTTGCAAAATCAATGTCATTAGGTTTTTTATCCAAAAGAAAATCTCTAACACAACCTCCAACCATAAAACATTCAAAGCCTGCATTATTTAGGATGTTAAAAACAGTACGAACATCTTCCTCAATATAAATTTCACTCATTTCAAAATATCCTTGTTTTTGTATAACTATACTGAAATTTTATGATTGCAAATCCAAAATTAAGTCACAAATTTTATTTAATGTTATTTCTCTATCTTTAAATGTATCAAAATAGTAATAACCATATTTCCTGCAATCTTGTTCAATTCGCACACTTTCATCAATCACATTTTTTGCAAATCTTAAAAGCCATTCATCGGTTTTTTTGTGTGTCCAATCATTTTCAGTATCACATTCTCGAATCTTATTAACAAGTTGTTCCGGAGTAGCCTCTCCAAGACCTAAAAATATAATAATATACCTATCTTGCTTGCTATACCTTGATAAGTTTTCTGGCAAAAATTGCGACCCTGGAAAGACTGTAATGTTTCCAGCATACTTTAAATCTCTACAAAATCCGTTTAGGATTTCAAAAAGAAAAGGCTCATATTTCTCTCTCGCAAGTTCCACATTTTTATGTGTGATTCCAAATTCTGGGAAAACCTGGTCAAAGGCATTAACAATTGTATCACTTTCAACTTTTGAATATCCATACTTTTCTCTTATTAAATTTGCAAGTGTAGTTTTACCAGACCTTACAGTTCCACCAACAATTATATTCCTCATAATTCACCTCCTATGTTTTTAGTATAGCATATAAATAAAAAAATGTATACAATATACTGTATACATTTTTCCTTTTCGCCAATCTTATTGGCATAATTTATTAATACTATTTCTATTAATAACTATCTAATTAATTTAAAAGTAATTTAATTAAAGTCCCGCTTCCAACAATCCCGAAACCCCTCCTAGGAGTGCTTCCGTTGCGGGGCCTTCCAATAGGCCTGAAATATTTTCCAACATTTCTGGAGCATTTTCCAACAATCCCACAACTGCACCTGCAGTTCCTACTAGTAAAAGCCCCATAGCCCCAGTAAAGTTTTCCGAATCTATATTG
The DNA here is from genome assembly GCA_045588795.1 of Clostridia bacterium. GTDB lineage: Bacteria > Bacillota > Clostridia > Christensenellales > UBA1242 > UMGS1908. The sequence continues at coordinate 2,155 of JAZNEY010000076.1, forward strand.
TTTGCTCTCATAAATTTTTTCAACCATTCCAAGACCTTTTTAATACCTGTGGTACTTTGTTGTGAGTTCGTATCCACTCTTTCCTTTAACTGATTAATCACCTCTCGCATTTGTTGTATAAGTTTCTGTTTTTCTTCCTCACTTAATACAGCATCACCATCTAATTGACGATCTCTTTCCTTTTCAAATATTTCTCTAAGTCTTTGATATCTTTTCTTTGCAAATTGTATCCTATCATAAACTTCGCTATTTGCTTCTATATATCGTTGTTTTAACTTTGTTATTTTTTCAATAAACTCTTCATTCAATTTATCAATTATACTTGTAAATTCCCTGTTTCGAAATGCATTTCCATTTAATCTATCTGCAATAGCCGAAGTTGTCGCACAATTTCTATTAACCCACATTCTATATTCTTCATTCAATCTGTTAGCATAACAATCCAACAGATAATGATGATTGCCGTTTAAAAAATCCTCAACCCTAACAGTAACCCCAATATTACTTATAACATTAATTGCCTCATCAAACGAATCCAATCGATCCGCTACCGCTCTTTCTTCTGAGGTTAAAAATTGTCTGTAATTAAACGTATTCTCAAACAAATCAACATCCGCAAGACCTCTCGAATACCTGCAATAGAACATCATCTCTTCATTAGACACATATTGCCCTCTTATAATTTTGTTCATAATCTCAACAAGTTGATTCTGTATTGCAGTGTTAAATGGCTTCTCCGTTTGCAAGCCCATTAAACGATTATACATCTCAGTAAAATCATTTAACCTAGATATCAGCCTCAATCTTTCATCTGTGTTGCCTTGCTCTTCCAATAAAATCTTCACATCATCAAAATTTTCAGCAAGCCAACTAACAATGGAATACACCATTCCAACAGCCTCTTCGTCTGTCATTGATAATTCGTTTGTTTCCAACAACGAACTAATCAAATCAACGAGTGCCCCAACATCGAACGCCGAACTTGATAAATCAACATCTTTTTTCATAATAATGTCCCCCTTAACTAAAGATTTTTAATATCTTTAGTTGATTAAATTATACCACATTATACAAATTTGTCAATAGAAGGACTTTTTAGACCTGTATTGAGAATACTTTTCACAACTTATAGACCAAATTAAATGATTTTAAAAACAAAAAATTTTCACTATTTATTTTCAATTAAATCAACAACAACTTGCCAGTTTTCTTTATTTTCAAAACAATGTTCATCATCTACATAAGTGACACCATACTTATATTTATTTGCAATTTCTAATTTGTCACAAACTGGTATCAATGAATCCCTTTCCCCTATAACAATTTCACTATCATAAACACCCAAATTGAAGTCTTTAGCAAATAAATTGTTTTCATATAAATCATCAATAAATTCTTTACACATAAACTTGTTTAGGCTACTTTTCATTACTATTGTGTCACCAGGTTTGAGTTCTTCATATTTAAACCCCTTTGTCATCTGCAAAACTTCAAGCATTCTAAATGCAGGGTTAATATAAATTATTTTGTGAATCTTTGGCCTATATTTAATCAAATATTGCATAACCCTGTAAGCCCCATAACTACATGCAACAAAAACAATCTTTTTATCTGGAAACTCCTTTTGCAAAAACTTAACGACCTCCTCAACCTCTTCCAAAACAAGACTCAACCTCATGTCAATTGAAGAAACATAACTTTCACCATGACCACAAGAATCGAATGAAACGACTAGAGAATTTGTTAATCTCTTTTTTAAACCACTATAGGCATCTCCCCACTTATCTCCATTAAAACCATGAAAACAAATTACAATGTTATCAAAATCATCTACTCCGTTAGTTATTAAATCGATTGTATAATTTTTTAGGCTTATAGAAATATTTTTTTTCATTTTTCTCAACCCCCTTGATTTAAGAATAACATAAAACAAAAAAAATGTATAGAAAATCTATACATTTTTATATCAAATTTACTCTTCTCCAGATTCCGATTCTGCCTCTATAAACCTATTGACATCTCTACGCATGAAATCGTGTGGACTTTCAATAATATTTCCTGCCTGATCATAATAAGACACAAGTCTGTCGTTATTAGTGAAAACCTTTACTGAATATGGCTCACGAGCAGATAAAAAATTATTGATTGCTTGTTGCAATTCAACATTCGCCGTTTTGTTCAGAATAAAGCTCAACTCTATTTCCCCAACACTGTTTATCAAACCCCTGACCTCATTCGGCATATATGAGAATGCATGCAACCTGCGAGCCATTTTATAGTCTTCGCTTAAGAATGACTCTATTTGCAACTTAAACAGGTTTTTTGTCTTCTTGTCCACATCAGTATCTCTCACAACCTGTTGCAAAACTAATGCAACTATAAAATCTCTTGCAAGAATTTGCCTTTGCACTTCATTGTCATAATGACTTAATGTCTGTTCAACCAATTCCTCGGTCTTTCTGTCAATGAACACAACACAAGGTTTAACATCTCCGTTAGACCTTTTAAGTGCAATCTTTGCATAATTTAAAAACTCATCTGGACAACCCTCAAATACAAAATTGTCATAGGTATTGCCAGCAATCAAATATTCTTTTTCAAAAAAATCATTTATCTTCATAGTTCTATTATAGCATTTATTTTTATTTAATTCAATAATTTAAACAAAAACAAACCTCTAAACTTCGCAATTTAGAGGTTTGTTTTTTATTCAGCAACATCATATGTTAAATAGAGTGTCGCATAATTTGTTCCTACCAACTTCACAAAACTTACACCATCTAATGAAAATTGGCTTGTTGTAGTTGTGCGTGTCTCAATAAGATTCCCATCTTTATCATATAATTCTATTTCAATATTTTTCGAAACTTTTAAATACAAACCTAAATATTCGATTTGTGATTTTTCTAATTGGTCTCTTGCACTATCAATGCTTATATACAAGTCCTTATATATGAAACTTTCATTGCCTTGATAATCTTTAGAATTTCCAAAGTTAAAATAATAATTATGTTTATGAACCGCAGTTAAATCTATTGAACTACTTAAATTTGTATTGTAATCGACACCAAGAAAATTTTTGTATTTATCACCGGACTCATAATAACAATCATCTATTTCATCAAATAAATTTGCATTGTTATAATAAATCTTTATATCCCTTTTCCACTCATCTAAATTTTTTGGAACAAAATTTGTGTCCTTCATCCACGAGCAAAAATCTCCATATGCATAATCAAGATATGCATACAGCTTACAGCCAACTTCATACTGAGAGTTAGAAACAATTTCATCTCTGCCAAGATTTAAAATATAATTTTCAAAATCATACAAGAAAACTTTCGAACCAAAACCATTAACATTTTTAACAACATCATAAACCGTTCCGTAGTAAGAGTACAAAACAGGGTCGCATTCATAAAGTTTCGTTGCTGTCAATATCTCGACATAGGTTGCAAAACCCTCAGAAAGCACAGAATTTGAAAACTTACTGTTATCGCGAGAGTGATCAAGGGCATGAGCAAGTTCGTGAATGAATGCTGTGCGAAATGTAAACATTAAATCTGATGGCGTTATATAAAGTGTAGTTCCACCACAAGATGGATAATTTGTATCATCAATATCTAGTGTGATTTTTGGAGAAAACTCTAAACCGGTAACCTCTTGTTCAATTAAGTATATTTTTTCAATAATTTCTTTGTAGTTTTTAGAAATATACGAACCTTTCTTTATATTTATGATAAAGTGTTCAGTTTCTTCCTTCGTATCCTCGCCATAATATTGCCCAAACTCAAAAGATGAACTATTAATATTTTCACTTGGTATTTCTTTAACATAATACCTAAGTTCATAAGATGTATCATTTTGATTAAATTGAACAAACCTTATTCCAGCTGTTTCCGTATTGAATCCTGAAACCATATTTTCTGTAACAGGAATTGTAGTCGATTTGAAATACCCATTATCATTATAACAATATGTTAGCGTTACCTTAGACAAGTCTAAAATTTCACCAATATAATATGTTGTTTT
>JAZNEY010000077.1:0-5662 GCA_045588795.1 Clostridia bacterium
ACTTCAAACCTCTCATCAATCTTTGTTTCAAAATAATTTGTTATAAGTTTTAACAAGTTTTTCGAGGTTTTAACACTCTCAACAATTATAGATTCATCACCACTTAATAAAAGCGCAATCCCATTCAAGTCATCACCATTAAGCGAAATACACTCTGCGCCATCATCATTTGCAACAAGCCCTAAATCAAAATTAAAATAAGCAGGTTTATCAAATGACAGATTTACATCAAGGCGAACTGCTATGCCACAAAACTCCAATGAATCAAGCAAGTATTTTGTTAAAAGCGACAATACATTTTTATTAGTATAAGCCAAATCTTGCAAAACTTTTAAAAGCGAAACAAAAAGTCCTGTGCAAGGTTGATTTTCTTTTGCAATTAATCTTGTAACCTCTAAAATTGCAGAACCAGCATAATATTTATTGATATCGTAAGTCAAATCTAGAAAATTATCTACAAAATTGCAATTTATAACCGTGTTGAATGAGTTTCCCGTTTTAACAAATAAATACTCACCAAGTGCAAAAGGAAAACTTGCATAAGCAAGTTTTGCCTTTGGTTTTTTAACCCCCTTTATTCTCGCCTTAATTAAACCACGATTTATTGAGAGCATTGTAAGATTTCTATCATAGTCGCCAAAATCATCTGCTTTCAATACTATTGCGTTTTCCTTTATCTCTCTGTCCATTTTCTCCTCTTCTGTTTGATGAAACACTAAGACCCACAAAAAGCCCTAAACATTTATTTTAAATGCTTTAACCCACATCATTATCCTTTGTTATGTTAGACATAGTACCCTCTCTGCCCAATTGTCTAGTTGTCATCTTCCTCATTTTTTAAGTCTGCATATAATCTGTAATAATTAATATTTCCAGACTTTTTAAACAATTCCCACGCAACCTCTTTTGCATCAATGTCTTGATAGTTTTCTTTGCTTGTGTCCATCACGCATACACCCCTTTTCTATTTATAAACAGAGTATGCCCCAATTTTCAAAATGTAAACAATTATCCTACTCTTTTGTTTAAATTTTATAAGCCTTTCTTGTCATAACCGAACTCTCTGAGTGTTGAAAGATTATCTTGCCAATTTTCACGCACTTTTACAAATAATTGTAAATTTACCTTTTTACCAAGCATTTGTTCAATTTCTTGTCTTGCTGAACTTCCAATCTTTTTAAGCATATCACCATCTTTACCAATTATAATAGGTTTATGATTTTGCTTAATTGCAATAATTTCGGCTTCTATATGAACAATTCTTTTCTTTTCATCAAATTTTGGAATATCCACCGCAATTCCGTGCGGGATTTCCTCTTGCAAGAACAAAAGAGCCTTTTCTCTTACAATCTCACTTGCTAAAAATCTTACAGACCTGTCTGTAATTTGGTCGCCATCATACATATAATACCCTACTGGCAAATATTCTACTATTTTATTAACTAATTTATCAACATCTTTGCCGGTTTTTGCAGAGACGCTAACAAATTCAGTAATGTATTTTAATTCATTCAATTTTTCAAGTTTTGGATACACCTCATCAAATTTCGACACATCTGTTTTGTTCAAACACAAAAAGATTGGAACTTTTATATCTTTGTATTTTTCAATTAGTTTAAAGTCTTTTTCTGTTATCTTCGTGCTATCTAATACAATTAATAGTAAATCAATACCCTCAACTGCTGTATCAATGCTTTTTTTCATATAGTTTCCAAGTTCGTTTCTTGGATTTATACTTCCAGGCGTATCAACAAAAACTATTTGATAATCTGTTCCTGTCTTTATTCCAATTATCTTATTTCTTGTTGTCTGTGGCTTTGGACCAGTAATGCTTATTTTTGCCCCAACCATAGCATTAACAAGTGTGCTTTTTCCAACATTAGGCCTACCAACAACTGCAACAAAACCTGTTTTTTTCTCTTCGTTTTTCATATCAATTAATCCTCTCTATTCTTCAAAATCATAACCGCAAAGTTTTGCGACTCCAAGTTCCAACTTGTGCATAATTTCATAGTCTTTATCTTCTATATGGTCATAGCCCAAACAATGTAACAAACTATGTAACGATAACCTTACAAGTTCATCTTTTAGACTGTGTTTAAAAGACTTCGCTTGTGCCTTTGCAACTTCAATGCATATTATCATATCACCAAGCAAAAACGCATCATTCTCTGGATTAATATTATACTTATATTCTTCCTTTTTTAAATCAATAACTTCGCCCACCTGCACATTAGATGCAGGAAAAGACAAAACATCTGTTGGTGAATCTTTTTTCCTTTCTTTGCTGTTTACAACCTGAATTTCATCTTTCGAAACAAACCCAACATTTATTTCAAGCAATTCCTTTTGTTTTAGCACCTCCAAAGCCTTTTCCATAACTCTTTGCATTTCATCACGCACTGGCTTTGAAACCTCTGTTTTATTTAAAAAGTTTACTATCATACCCTACTCCTCTGTAAGTAAGACCTCTCTCTTTGCAATATCCACTCTTGTTTCAATCAAGCAAACAACCCTATAAAGAGAGTTTTCCTCTGTTACATTATAACTAACCGATAATTCTTCAGCCCCCACCGGAAGTTTATCCTTTGCAATCTTGTATGCACTTCCAGAAAGGTCGTTTATCAATTGTTCATAATCTATTGTAACACAAATTTCTTCAATTTCATAATATCTTGTAATAATTTTTTTAATTGGCAATAAATTATTTTCTGAAACATCAACCTCAACAACCTCCACCTCGTAGTTTGGATAGCATAGTTCCGCATCAGACTCTTTTAGTTTTGAACAATAAAACCTTTTCCCCAAAGCCTCTAATTGTACAACTTCTACAAAATTCCCTGTCCTTTTTACGCTTATTTGTTCAAGCGAGCCAACCGCATCTCCATCAATTTGCACCCTAGCAACAATAGTTCCGTGTGCCTCCATAAAAACATCTCCGACTTTGCTTGATGAAATTAATAATTGACCCTCTGTAACCGCATCACCAATATTTACAAGCAAATTTCCACTAGTCAGTTTTATTTCTTCAATAACCCCAGAAAAACTAGCCACAATACCATTTTCTGTTAGATTACTTTGCTTTGTACTCTCCTTTACAAAAACTTCTACATTGACACCCTTTTGTGTAACCACAACAACTGCAACATCTTCAATTTTTTCAAGTATGTATTTTTCAACAGACCTTGATTGAATTTCTTGAATTTTTAAGCCCGCACTCACTCCTCTTTCTTCTAAAAGTTTAACAACTTCTTCGCAAATCGCCTGATTACCGCTATCGACAACTACATTTATATTCCAATAATATCCTGTTGCTACAACAATTCCAATAATGGATAAGATAAGGCCAATTAAAAGTCCAAATCTGTACCAATAATTTTTGATTATATACGAAACCCCACGGCCACCAACAACAGAAAGTGAAAGTCCATTACACTTTACAAGTGTTTGCAATAGTTTAAAATTGCAACTGTCAACTGATAAGACAATTTTGTTAAAATCTGTTTTTTTAAGTTCATAAACATCAATATTTTTTGCACTTAGATTATTTAATAGCCTACCAATATTTAACCCATTAATTTCAACACGAAATTTGCCCATTTTAGCCACCAACCTTTTCCAGCGCAAGTATTTGCCCGCAAATAACAACCTCGCTCTTTGCTAGCCTTTTAATTTCCAATTTCACGCCCTTAAATAAAATAACGGAACTATCTTTTAATTTTAAAATGATTTCACTATCACTAAAAGACACAATCTTTGAATATCCCGAAACAACCACCGAATTCATTCCAATAATTAAAATTTGTACTTGTGGCTTAACTTCATCAATATTTAATAATTTTTCAACTTCATCATAAAAACTCATATTTAAACTTATGAGCAAAAGTTAATGATTATTCAATTAAAAAGGTTTAGGGCTTTACCCTAAACCTTTAAAAACCACAATTTTAACTCAAATCTGTAGACTCACTTATATTATCATCAGCAACAAACTTTGGAAAACTCGCCGTTAACTTATTCAGAAATCCCATATCATCATAGTTTAGCCTATATATTGACCTAGGAGATGGACATTCCTTTTGATTTAAAACTTCAATTTGATTCCTTTTGTATTCTTGATATATTTTCTTACTTTTAAGCAGTTTAATCTTGTCTGTTGGTTTTTTGGTATAATAATCAAAAAGAATACAACCTCCATTATGAAAACCAAACCGATTATGAATTTCTAGCAATAAATCTTTGTAGTAACTTCCGTTTTCCCCATCAAATTTATCAATTAGTGCTTGAACAAGACTTTGAGAAACTGAAACTGATAGTCTTTCATCATAAACTTCCGTATCAACAAAAACTTTTTCCAACATTGCAAACAATGTTTCTTTATTATCTACATTTTCAACAATTTCTTGGCAAATTCTTTTTCTACTTTCTTGATTCATCTGAATCGTCCCCCTTTTTGTTTATTTTTTTAGACTTGTATTCTTCATACATCTTTTTCATTTTTGATATAAACTTATCAAATTGCCTGTCATTGTCATATTTTTGACCATTTTCATCTCTGTAAGACTTCAACATTCTGAGCAAAATTTTTCTATAACCTTGATTTCTCAATGAAACCTCTACACTTTTTTGCATTTTATATAATCTTATCTTACCCAAATCTTCCGGCTTGCTATCCGTTGTAAGTGTTAGAAGTGCAAATACTGCAATCATATTTTTATAAACATTTTCATCTACTTCGCCGTGGTCAGAAATTTCGAATGCAAGCATATCACCAAACACTTTATGTTCATAAATTTTATGAGAACCTTTTCCTTTCCTTGAAACAACAAAACCATAAGCATCAAGCGCATCTTTAACTTCCGCACGACTGTATGTTGTCATTCTTTCTCTTTTCGCCATATTTCCTCTCCTATGCTTGTAAACATTATACACCTAAAAACTAAACTTGTCAAATTTGCGAAAAAAATAAGACTCTATCGTATTCGATAGAGTCTTTAAACTTAACTAAATAACTTGAATTGATAGGTCTATACTTATAAGTCCTTGTACAGTTGTTCCTCTGTGTGTTTACTGTCCACAGAGACTTCTGTCGGTTTACAGAATAACAGGTTCTTCATTTGGTTTAACACCAAAAGTCGACAAGATGTTGCATTAGGTATTTATACAAGATAAATCTAATTAGCAACTCCTTTAAAGGAGGTGATCCAGCCGCACCTTCTGATACGGCTACCTTGTTATGACTTAACCCCAATCATTGGTCTCACCTTAGACGCTGCCCTCCCTTGCGGGTTAAGCTGACGGTTTTGGGTGCTCCCAACTCTCATGGCTTGACAGGCGGTGTGTACAAGACCCGGGAACGCATTCACCCCGACATGCTGATTCGGGATTACTAGCAAATTCAGCTTCATGAGGGCGGGTTGCAGCCCTCAATCCGAACTGGGACAATCTTTTTGAGATTTGCTCCACCTTACGATATCGCGTCTCTTTGTAATTGCCATTGTAGCACGAGTGTAGCCCAAGGCGTAAGGGGCATGATGATTTGACGTCATCCCCACCTTCCTCCGTGTTATCCACGGCAGTCTCACTAGAGTTCCTAACTTAATATTGGCAACTAGTGACAGGGGTTGCGCTCGTTGACGGACTTAACCGAACATCTCACGAC
>JAZNEY010000078.1:0-21028 GCA_045588795.1 Clostridia bacterium
ACAATATACCAACAAGCATACAAATCCTTATAAATTGGCTAGTTAGTAACGGATATGAACAATTACTTGTTAAAACAAGAGAAATGAGAGATTCACTTTCTCCTAAAATATGGATTGAACTTTTCGAAGAATTTTTAAGTCAAAACCCTACAACAACTTTTATTTCTGCACCAACGCAATTTGTTTCTGCAAAATATGGACCTCAAAGCATTGGATATAAATGTAGACATCTAAAAGAAGTTTACCAAAATGGAAAAAATAAAAACTCATTGAAAAATCCAATTATAAGATGGATTATTGAAAATGGATACGAAGATATACTTTTGACTGAAAAATTTAAAAAGATGAGAAATTCTAGTGGAGATGATGACCAATCAATGTAGCAGAAGTGTTGAATAATTGTTAAAAAGTGGTTCAAATCATTTATTTCAGCAATTTATGTCTGTCATAGTACTGGTGTTTAAAGTGCGTTTTTAACAACTATATTGTCATACATAACACCTATACTATCCTATTTTTTAACACAAAAAATGACTGGTAAATTTTACCAGTCATTTTATTTTGAATTTTTAAGTTAAATTACATAACTCTGTAGTTAACTTTAACACCAGGCCCCATACTGCTTGCAATGTTAACAGATTTTAGGTATTGACCCTTTGCTGCTTGTGGCTTAGCCTTTACAATAGCGTCCATTACAGTATTTAAGTTTTCAACAAGTTTTTCCTTACCGAAAGACTTTTTACCGATAATAACGTGCACGATATTGTTCTTATCAAGTCTGTATTCAACTTTACCAGCCTTAACATCACTAATAGCCTTAACAACATCTGTTGTAACTGTGCCAGATTTTGGGTTTGGCATTAAACCTTTTGGTCCAAGAACTCTTGCAATTCTTCCAACAAGACCCATCATATCAGGAGTTGTGATACAAGCATCAAATCCTAACCAATTTTCGTTTTGGATTTTTGCAATCATATCTTCTGCTCCAACAAAATCTGCGCCTGCATTTTTTGCTTCTTCGGCCTTGTCACCTTTTGCAATTACTAAAACTTTTAATTCTTTACCAGTTCCGTGAGGAAGAACAACTGTTCCTCTTACTTGTTGGTCTGCATTTCTACCATCAACGCCAAGTTTTACGTGAAGTTCGATTGTTTCATCAAACTTTGCTGTTGCTGTTTCGATAGCAAGTGCAATTGCTTCTTCAACATCATACGCTTTTGACTTTTCAACAAGTTTTCTTGCTTCAACTGTACGCTTTCCGTATTTCATTTACCGTTCCTCCTTCCTTATTCTTCCACAGTGATGCCCATACTTCTAGCTGTTCCCTTAACCATGCACATTGCAGATTCAAGATTTGTAGTGTTTAAATCTTTCATCTTTGTTTCAGCAATTTCTTTTACTTGTGCAAGTGTAAGTTTGCCAACTTTTTCACGATTAGGCTTTCCACTGCCACTCTCAATTCCAAGTGCCTTTTTAATTAGGACTGCAACTGGAGGTGTTTTTAAAATAAATGTGAATGAACGATCTTGGTAGATTGTCATTACTACTGGGATAATTAATCCCGCTTGTGATGCAGTTCTGTCGTTAAAATCTTTAACGAATCCTGGAATGTTAATTCCATGAGGTCCAAGTGAACTACCAACTGGAGGACCTGCTGTTGCCTTACCTGCTGGTAATTGCAACTTAACTACGGCTTGAACTTTCTTTGGTGCTGCCATAATAAATCTCCTTTACCCATTTCCTTAATGGATAATTGTGGTTTTGATGAAGCATAGAAAAATTTACTTCTCCCACATATTTTAACTAACATTCGTTAGGTAAAATCTAATTAAATCAATTCGATTTGTGAAAATTCTAGTTCCAATGGAGTTTGTCTCCCCATCATTGAAACCATAACTTTGCAAGTTTGATTTTCAGAGTCAACCTCGATAACTTCACCAGCAAAATCATTAAATGGTCCACCAACAACTTTAACTCTGTCGCCAACATTGATTTTAATATCAACATTAACTTTTTCAAGTCTCATTCTTCTTATCTCATCTTCGGTTAGTGGCAATGGGCGTCCTGCAGGACCAACAAATCCTGTAACACCCCTTGTGTTAACGATTGTATGCCAAAGTGAATCTCTGTATCTCATTTTTACAAGAACATAGCAAGGAAACATCTTTCTTTGAACGACTTTTCTCTTGCCATTTTTTTCCTCAATGGTATCTTCCATTGGGATTTGGACTTCCAAAATATCTTCTTGTAAGTTATTCTTTTCAATTACTTTGTAGAGGTTATCTTGGACCATATTCTCATAGCCCGAGAATGTATGCAAAACATACCATTTAGCCTCTTCAAGTTCATTCATATTGTTTTCCATTAATACTTACCTCGACCAGACTAAATTTTTGTTAATAAACGCATAAGCCAACTAATAAGCGTATCAAAACCCAAAACAACTACACCAAAAATGACAACAAGTGTAAGCACCATTCCTGTTTGCTTCATTGTTTTTCCAAATGTTGGCCAGTTTACCTTTTTAAGTTCTGAAAAGATTTCTTTAATTCTGCTTCTTTTTGGCTCTTTGTTTACTTTAACTTTTGCAGGTTTTTGTTTCTTTTCTTTTTTTACAGGCTTTTTTTCAACAGCTTCCTCTGCCACAACAGTTTCTTCTGCTGTAACTTCTGCGTTCTCAACGATTTCAGCCTTTTTTGATTTAGATTTCTGATTGTTCTTTGCCACCAGAAATACCCCCTATATCTTCAAAATAATTACTTTGTTTCTTTATGAACAGTATGCTTTTGACATCTTGAACAATACTTTTTCATTTCAATACGATCTGGATCATTTTTCTTGTTTTTGTAGTTGTCGTAATTTCTTTCTTTGCATTCTGTACATTCTAATGTGATCTTTGTTCTCATAAAAATTTTCTCCCAAAAAATTAACACCCCCTACTAATAGGCGAGTGTATATATAATTTATCATACAAAAAGAACTTTGTCAATGCTTTTTAAAATTTATAAGCCATTTTTTTAACAAAATTTGCACGAATTTTAGTAATTTGTTTGTTTTTCGTTATAGTTTAATACAAATTTACATCTCTCTGCTATTATCATTGTCGCTATTCATTCTTTCAACTCTTCTTTGGAAGTTTCTTTCGCTTTCTCTCATTTGAGATGTTCCCATAACAGCATTATGTCTTTGTTCTTGCTCTTTTCTTCTTGCTCTTGCAGCACGACTAAAATTATAAGTCTTTCCAGTTCCTTGTGGAATCCTGTGCGATTGACCGGCACCAAGAGACATATTTCTTCTATCTGTAAACATTTCCCTTGCATCTTCTTGCAATGGTCTTTGGTCCAAACTTTCCTCACGAACACTTGCTTTAAAGCCTTTTGGTAAATTACACTTCATAATACTAACCCCTTTTCTTCTAAAATCAATGGAAACCCATTATCACACACAATTACCTATTTGTCAATATTCAAATAAACAAAATTTTTAAATTTTTAATAGTTATCTAAAAATCATTTGCGATTGCACATATAAATTGTTAAACTATAAACAATAAAAGGTACACAAAAAAGAGAGGTTACAAATGAGCCAATACATTTTAACAATTGATGAGGGAACAACAAGCGAAAGAGTTGTTTTATATGATACACTCTGCAATAAAATTATTGACAGCCACAGCATTCCTATACAAAGTTTTTATCCAGTTGCCGGCTGGGTTGAACAAGATGCGGAAGCAGTTTGGCAAAGTGTAAAAACCTCCCTACTAGCTCTCATAAAAAAGCATAAATTAAAAGCAAGCAACACTTTTGGAATTGCCATCACAAACCAAAGAGAAGCCGTTTGCAGTTGGGACACAAACGGAACACCTCTTGCTCCAATTATTAGTTGGCAATGCAAAAGAACAACAGATATGTGTGATGCAATTAGCACTTCAATGAAAGAAAAAATTAAAGCAAAAACCGGTCTTATTATGGATAGTTATTTCAGTGCAAGCAAAATGAGATGGCTAACAGATAACAATGATAATGTTAAAAAGGCAATCAAGAATGGAACTTTACATTTTGGAACAATAGACTCATTTTTGATTTACAAATTAACAAATGGAAACTCGTTTGTAACCGACACTTCAAACGCATCAAGAACAATGCTTGTAGACCTTAAAGAGCCTTTTGAATATGATGGCGAATTGCTTAAATTTTGGGGGCTAAAAACCAATTATCTACCTAAAATATTAAATTCTATTGACAACTTTGGAACAGAGCAAGTTACAGGATTAAATCTACCCATCTTGTCTGTTATAGGAGACCAGCAATCAAGCCTTGTAGGACAAGGAACAATCAAGCCAATGAATGCCAAAATGACCTATGGAACTGGCGGATTTTTGCTTGTAAATACAGGAAATAAGGTTGTTGAAAACAACGATAGACTTTTGAATACAATAGCATACTCAATCAAAGGTAAGACCGTTTATGCAATTGAGGGCAGTATTTTCAACTGTGGAAGTGCATTGAATTTTATAAAAAATACGCTTAATATATTTGATGATTACAAATCTTTAAATGACATTTGTATAAGAACTGTTAGTGATGGCGTTTGTTTCTTCCCAACCTTTACTGGAATTGGTGCTCCTTATTGGAACGGAAATTTGAGAGGTTCAATCTCTGAAATGACATTTGACACAGATAAAAACAAAATTGCAAAGGCTACAATTGAAAGTTTTGCTTTTATGCTACAAGAAATCCTTGATGAGTTAAAAAGTAAAAAAGTTAATGTAAAAGAAATTACCTGTGATGGAGGAGTCAGCAAAACCGATTATTTGCTAGACCTAATTTCCTGCACAGCAAAAATTATTGTACACAGATCAAGCGAGCCAGAAAGCACAGCAATGGGAGCAACCTATCTTGCAATGCTATCTTGCGGAGCAATAAAAACACTTGGGGACATAACAAAACTTACAACGCACTCTAAAACATTCACTCCAAGCCCAGAACTTGCGGGATACGCTAAAAAGACTTATGCATATTGGCATAAAAAACTTTTAAACAGATTAATGTTTAATTCGAATTAAGGCCTTTAAAAAAGAATTGATAGGTTAAAGAAAAAGGAATAATCAAATTACAAATGATTATTCCTTTACTTTTTCTATATCAAGTTAGATTCTTCTTGCCCTTTACTACTTATATCAATACTTTGAGCCAAATGTTTTCCATACATTTTACAAAAATATTTATTTGTTATTTGTTGGTTTTCATTTGTTACATATATTACACCATAACCATAAGGTTGATTATCATAAACTTCACCAATAAAGTGGGAATTTTCTCCCAAATCTACATAGCCTAAACAATCATATTGATTGTTATGTTTGCGTGAACGTGAATATATTTCATCTGACACATATACACCGCCAATATATTTAACAGCACAGCGCATTCCATCTTTATCATCTCTAAAAAAAAGTCCATTCTTTACACCATCTTTATATGGTCCTTCCAAACAACTAGACAACGTGCTAATTTTCGCCCAACCATTTAATTTGTCATTTTGCCAGTTGCCAGAAATTTTACTACCTGCAAAAAAATCACTTAACATATAATACGTGCCTTGACCACATCTTAGACCATCTTTCATTTCACCAATATAAACAGAACCATCATCATAAACTTTTATCATAACATAATTCTCCTAATCTATGTTGAGTATAACACATACATAATAATACTTCAACCCCCAATTTAATTAAATAATAAAACATAAAAATTTAAAACAGTAGGGTTAAAACGGACCAATCCAAAAGAGAGAACATACTAGATTTTTGTATTCTAATACGCTCTCTCTTTTTTTATTTGTGTCCATTTTGAGCAAACTTGCTCATAAACTGCTCTTATTTTCTACCTTGCATTTTTGAACATTACAATCTTTTTAGGAATTGCACCATCTGCCATTCCCGGATTTTGTGCAAGCATAACTTCTGGCGAAACATTTAGTTTCTTTGCAATATCATAAACAGCCTCATTCTCTTTTGGCATATAAATCACAATACTGTGTCCAGAGGAGTGTTTATCTTGTAACTCTTCGCAGGAAGATATGTAATTTTCTATGTTAGAACAAGATATGTCACACATAACACCAAGTTCAAAAGACAAATTAATCTCTCTTCCCGCCTTGTTTTTAAAACCTGTACACTTTGCATTAACTAGTGGACAATTATCATTTCCGCACCACTCTGAATTTGTCCTAAAACTTGAATTAAATGGAACTTCAACCTCTGTCATAAATATGTCATCATTGTCATAATTTTTTGCAATAATCTTCTGATTAATTACACCTTTAACATAAAGAATTTCATCTTGCATTTTTGACTCTTCAATATTAACTGCATTAGAGCCCATCAAAATAATTTCATCAATTCGTTTTTTATCACTCATATCAACATTTTCATTTACTGTATCGCTTGCAAAAATCTCTCCCATATGTGAATTTATACTAAATGCAGAATGCTTAATTTCGAGTTCTTTGGCAGTTGAATATACATCTTCAAGAGCAACAAACTTAGTTTTTTCAAAGCCCCAAAGAGATACGCTAATATTTGTGTCAAAAACCGCAATTGCTTTCGTGTTATCGTCATTATAATTTACATTATAACTTTCCCCAGAAAGGTAAACTTTTGCAGAAAGAATTGTATCATCTGTACAATTTAATAGAGCAACCTCTTGACTGCAATCACTGCGTTTTTGAAGTCTTTTAACAACATCATCTTCCCTATAAATAATATCTCTCACAACTTCAAATTCAATATTTGCATAGTTTCCATTTGGTGTAACTTTACCCACAAACACACTTGTATAACAAGCAAGTAAATTTGCACCGCTTCCACCAACTTCAACCTCATCAGTTATATTGAAGTTAGTATTATTAAAGCAAAGCATAGTGTCGTATTCGATTTCTTTTTTTCTTTCAACAAGAGTTTCATTATTTGGTTCAATGTAAGTAATTGTCTCTTGCGTAACCCCATACACTTCAACTAAAAGTGTAACCACACAATCAACATAAGAAGATGTCTCTTTTCTTTGTTTTACACATTCGATTTTTGGAATAACTGACAACGCATCAGCATCTCCCACTTGAACTTTTTCCCCAAAATTTGCAACAAAGTTTTCGCTTTGCAATTGCTTGTCTTGGTCGACAAAAAGACTGGTTAAATTAACCTTGCCCGCAAATTGTAAGAAGTCGCCAACCTTTTCACTGCTATCAATTGTTGCAACCGCAAAAGCATCTAAAACTTTGTCGATTACTTTATCCTCTGTTTGAAAACTGCAATTCACTTTCAATTCAAGCGATTTTACAAGTCCTCTGCTTGCCATTTTCTTTGTTGAAGAGACAATTGCCACCTTTTGTTATCCTCCTTGAAACTTGATGATAATACCATTTTAGTACAAGGACTTAACAAATATGACTGATTTTTAAAATTTACTTTTGTTTAATTTTTACATCTCCACACAAGACATCACAATAACTATAACTTTGATTATTATTTCCAGCAGGTTCTTTTATTGAAACAGTAAATACACTCGGGTAAATTTTATCAATAACTGCAACATATTTTTCAATTCTTTTTCTTCCTCTGTTGACTTCCATATCGACATCTTTTCCCTGCATAGACTTAATCTTATCAATAATTTCGGTAAGTGTTAGTGTTGCTTTCCTCATAACTCCAAAACTCCTTTTTACACCAATTCTTACCATATTATTAATTTTTATTCATTATTCTGTTTGAGTTTGTAATAATTGTCTTTTCTTATTCTTTTTTCAAACTGCTTTTCGCCATTTTTGTAATATTCTAAAAATCCAGCCGACTTTGATTTTACTCTCGGAAACTCTTCCTCATTAAACTCAATATTTTCTGTTCTTCTTTTTATGTCATACTCATTTTCTGAGCCATAAACCATCACAGAACATTCTTTTTCAGAGCAGTGTGTCTTTATAAATAACGGTCCATTAGTTGTATTTTTAAAGACTAAATCACTTATCCCATAAGAAACCATAGCATCAAACGAACTTTCAATATAGCCCACCTTTAAACTATGTGGATTTGCTTCCAAAACCTCAACTCCCGCAAGCAAAAGAGCATTATACAGCGTAGTCGCCGCCTGACATACGCCACCGCCATAATCATCTTCATATTTTCCATTAATTATAACCTTTGCAAGAGCATAACCATTTTCTTTGGTTGTGTTTCCAATAACTTCATTAAAGGAAACCTCTTCACCCGGTTCAATTATTTTTTCATCAAACCTTGAAAGTGCTTCGCTAATATTATGAATCCGCCCCTCTTGATTTACTCCATTAATCGGTGTTGTAAAATATGATTTCAAATTGCAAAAGTTTAAGTTTTGTGAATATGTCGCACTTGCCTTAACTTCATCAAAAGGAATTGTTACAAATGGCTCATTCGAAAGGAGTTTACCCATAAGAATCTTTTGAAATGTTTGCTCATTGAACACCTTGCCATCTACCTCTTTTGTTGGATGAACACTCCCATTATCATAAACAATTTTTGAGTTCACCGCATCAATATTCTGAGATTTCAAGAATGATATAATATCTTCATAGTTTGTAAAAAGGTATTTCAGAATTGTATCACTATCAAAACCCATTTTCGTAAGTTTAGATGCCATTTTATCAAGTCTTTCATCAATACTGTCTCTAACAACAAAAAAAATTCTCTCTTCAACAATTCCTTTTGTTTCCATTTCATATTTTCTTGTACCAGCAAAACACTCATTTGGGGAAAAATCAACCCAACCAAAGGACAATAAAAAGCAACAAAATAAAAATATTGATATGATTTTCTTCATACCAATATTTTTGCCAATTTTATACAAATTTATTACTATTTATCTATTTTCGTTAAAATTCCAACATTTTTTGTCTTTTCATCAACTTTAATGCTATCTGAAATTTCAACACCTGCAATCAATAAACATTCATTTTTATTGCACAAGCAAGGTAAACTCTTTCGCATAACGCTGTCAATCTTCTTTGAAACTAGGTAATCTTTTACCTTTTTGGTTCCGCCACCAAATTTTGTGAATTTATCATCACTTGTATAGTTTCTCCACACCGCAAGAGGTGGGATTTTATCAATGTCAAAATACAATCCGTTTTCGTTTCTCTGTTTTAAACTGTGGGTACTGACTTCATAGCAAACACCACAGAAATTGAATTTGCCAACATTGAAAGGGACTTCCTCTGTTTGTTTTTGATTGTTTTTTGTGAAAAGCACGCCATCATAGCACTTCACCACCGACGCACCATTTGGCATATCTAGTCTTTTGCCAACACTTTTGTCAAACAAGGACAAAATCTTTTCAATATGTAAAGCCTCAACATCAACAACCGAGCCAAGCCTTACAAAACATTCACGCACAAGCCTTGACACAACTGCAAGATGTAAAGCTCGTGCATTTTCACTTAGAACAATACCATCTTCTCTTGCTTTGATGAGTTCAAACGGTATTGATTTCATAATATAATCTTCATCAATTTGAGCCATACTCGAAAGTTTTACAAGACTATTCAAAGCCCCATCATAGGCTTTTTCAAAGGCTTTCAGCAAGTTATGTCTCACATAGTTCCGCTTATATTCATCACTTTTATTTGTGCTGTCCTCAACAAACTCAATATGATTTTCATTAATGTATTTTTCAATCTCTTTCTTTTCAATATTTAGTAACGGTCTTATATACTTACCCTGCTTATACCTCATTCCAATAAGACCATTAATCCCGCACCCTCTGCCAATATGCATTAAAATTGTTTCCGCTTGGTCATTTTTATGATGAGCAAGTGCAACCGCATCTAGCCCACACTCTGAAACTGCATCACAAAAAGCCTGATACCTTAACTCCCTTGCACTTTGCTCAATTGTATGTTTTTTATCCTTTGCGTGCTTTTCAACATTCACACTTTTAACAATGCACTTGATTTTGTTTTTCTTGCAAAAATCAAGGACAAAGTGCTCATCTCTTTTTGATTCTTCTCCTCTAAGATTATGGTTAATATGAATTGCAAACAACTCAATTTTGAGCCTTTCTCTTAAATCTAAAAGACAGCAAATTAAAGCCATAGAGTCGCTTCCACCAGAAAGCCCAACACCTACTCTATCGCCATCTTTAATAAGATTGTTTTCTAAAATTGTATTTAATACTTTTTCTTTCATACAATTTCAATTATACACTATAAAAAAACATCTTGCAATAGATTTTGGCTGTTATAGGTCAACAAACCAACGAAAAGCCACGACAGTAAGGTCATCTTTTATTTTGCCATTAGTCCGCCTTATTGACTCTTCAATCAATTTTTTTGCTAAAAAATCCATATTTACAGTCTTTAAATTATTTATATAACCAGCAAAGTTATTTGTATCACCAAACCCATCAAATACCCCATCACTTGTCATAACAACTATATCACCAACATTTAGGAATTCATTATCATATGATGATACAATTTTTGCTGAAACTCCCATTGGAAGCCCAGAGCCCGAAATAACCCGCACTTTATTCCCCCTTTTTATAACGGTTGGAGTCGAGCCAAGTTTCACAAAACTTGCCTCACCATCATTGAGATTTACTATGCATATATCTACCGCACTAAAATTCTCACCACTATTAAAAGACAGAATTTGATTTACGCTCGAAACCACAATATCCGTAGAAATGTTTGCTTTATAAAAATCTTCGATCAATTTCATTGTTAAATTGCTTGTCTTTTGAGCCTCTTTTCCATGCCCTTTCCCATCTGCAATAGAAAGCAAATACTTGTCTCCATCAAGTTTTATACACGAATGACAATCTCCATTTATAATTTTGCCATTATGCCCAACTGTTGCACTGCCAAAAACAAAACCAAATCTTGGTTTCTTTTCAAGTCTTATTATCTGCCAGCCACTTTCGTTTGAATACCGACTTTCACACTCTTTCAACTTTTCACCAAAATATTTCTCTGCGATATTTACTAGTTT
Organism: Clostridia bacterium; assembly: GCA_045588795.1. Lineage (GTDB taxonomy): Bacteria > Bacillota > Clostridia > Christensenellales > UBA1242 > UMGS1908. The sequence goes on from JAZNEY010000078.1 coordinate 11,024, forward strand.
TTCTTTGTTTGTATTCATTTTCAACAAAATCGAAACACTTTTAAAACCTTGCTCCTGCGACAATATGATTTGACAATCATCTGCAACAATATCATTAAACCAAAGTTCACTCAAAAAACTTTTTTCCATCTCTCTTGGAGCACGATATTCTTCAACAAGCGACCTATTGAAATTATTTAAGGTGTCAGCCACCCCTTTGAGTTGATTTCCTATCACCAGTTTGCCAAAGTTTCCAGCCCCCGCTTGTTTCATTATTTCCAAATACTTTTTACTGGCAGATTTTATATTTGACATCATAATTGAAGCATTACTACACTTTGAAAGAACAGGCGGAATGTCAAGAGCGTAGACTTCACCCTTTTTCACACTGATTTCAAGAGTCCTTTCAACACTTTTTGCTATACTTTCTGGCGATTTTTCATAACATATTTTTCTGTTAAGACAATTAGTGCAAACATTTGCACAAATTTCTTTTGCTAGTTCTTTTTTCGACTTTTCGAAAGTACTCATTGGAATAATCATATCTTTATATGTTGAATCTATGTCGTATAAAAGTTTAACATATACTTCGAGTTTATCTTTTATATTTTTCTTAAAAAGTTCCTCAAGTTGCCCAGATGATGGCTTTACAAATTCTAGTTTTCGCTGAATTGTAAGGTCTAATTTTCTTGGTAAGCAAACAAAAACCATACCACACAAACAAACCATCAAAAAATTTGCAAGTGTATAGTTGCTATAAACACCAAAAACTAAACCTAGCATAATATCTGCGACTAAAAGAACGATAACATTTAGAACTTTTGGAGCTTTTTTTAACATTGATAGACACAATGCCCACACCATATAGATGACTAAAAAATTATATTCACCAAAAGCAAGCAAATGAGCAAATCCCGAGGCAATTGAACAAAAAATTACAGGATACTTTGAAGTCAGATTAACAAGTATAAACATAGCCACGAGTGTTAAAACAGAAGATAGTGTTACCGCATTCCAAGAAATACTTGATGCCCCAAAAGACAAACCTGAAGCTAAAATGAATAAAGCGAAAAGTTCATCAACAAGAAAATTTGTTCTTATTCCTCTATTTCTTATTGCACTTAATAATTTGCAAAACAAATAATAAAATGCTATCGACAACAAATCTAAAATTACAAAAATTAAAATGCTAATATTCGTAGTTGAAAAAATGAAAACTTGTGGCAGTTGAACAATAAAAAGCAATATTCCATAAACATAAGGAAAAAATCTTACTTTTATGTTTTTCTTTAGGCTTATGAGCCCCAAAATTGCCACACATTCAAAAGAAGCAACTATTATCCAAATTGGGTCAAGTGTTGCAAGTGAAAATGCCAATAAATAGGCGAAAATAAAGCGAAAAGGATTTTTGTTATACAAACAACAAGCAAACAATAGCGAAAGCCCAATTGGCACAACAAAACCTTTATAATTTACTCTGCAAAGCAGGTAAAAAAAACCAGTTAAACAACAAAAAATAAATATATTTTTCAATCTTTTTTTCATAATAACTAAACTTTAATTGCTAATGCTCAATTCAACAAGGAAGATTATGGAAAATTTTAGTTGTTTTGAAAGAAAAACATAAAAAAATCACTTTCTGCATAAAAATTTAACGGGAGGACTTTAATATGAGTGAAAATTTAAAAACTTTCGAGCATAAATTAGAATTAAACGCTAGAAAAAACCTTAAAATAACAGGAGTTATCGAGGTAATAAGTGCAACGCCAACAGAAATTGTTACCAAAACAGATTGCGGACCGCTGTCCATCACCGGTCAAAATTTAAAAGTAAAAAACCTTTTAATTGCTGAGAAAATTTTGGAAGCCGAGGGCGAAATCGGCAAAATAGAATACTCAAAATCTAAAAAATCATTTTTTTCAAAAATACTAAAATAAGGAAAATTTATTGTGGAAATATTGTACATTTCTCTTTTTTTTGGACTTGTGGCAGGGTTTGGCTACACAATCCTTTCTTCTGCTGTAATCCTTTTAAATTCTAACAAAATTGCCCGTATTATATCTGACATAGTATCTATGCTTGTAGCAGGTTTTTGCTTTGCCTACTTTATTTTAAAATACAATGATGGCATTATAAGACTTTATGTCATTTGTGGTTTTGTGCTTGGCTTTTTGGTTGAAATTATATCTATTGGAAATTTACTTGATTTTTCAACAAAATTTGTCTATAATAAAATTAGACTCGTAATAGATAACATCAAGCAAAAACTACTCACAAGGAGGATAAAAAATGGAGCAAAAAAAATTAAATAACATTGTTAAAACAATCACTGTACTCGCGACTGCATTTTTAGTTATCCTTGTTGGAATAATTGCATTTCAAAGAATAACCTACTCTAAGTATAACCGAGAACTTGTTGAACTTGATGAAGAAATCAAATTATTACAACAACAACGAGCAAATATTGAAGATGGAATTGAAAAAAGAGCCTCATCTGTTTACCTTGAAGAACTTGCACGAAGCGAACTTTTAATTCAAGATGATGAAACTTATTTTGAGGTTACCGAAGAATAACAAAGCCTACAACAACCAACGGAGGACAAAAAATGGCTGGTTTTGTGATACATTTTGCAGTCGGCAAAGAATATGCTGAAAAACAGGGCGGTATAACCAAACTTGAAGAGTTTTATGCAGGCATACTCGCACCGGACCTTGCACCTGACAAACAAAAATCACACTACACCCACTCTATAAATCGTGCAGACTTAAAAGACCACTTGGCAAAAAAAGTGCAACTACACGAATATTTGAAAGAAAACTCCTTCAAAACTGATTACGATAAAGGTGTATTTTTACATTTAGTTACCGATTACATATATTTCAATCATTACTTTGATGAAGAACTCATAAAAAACTCGACATTCTATGACTTCTTTCAAAAAATGTATAAAAGTTATGATTGCACGAACGACTATTTAATTGAACAATACAGAATAAAAGAGAGTCCATATTCAAAGGTTTTAATAGATGAAATAGAAAATGCAAAAATTGTTAAAAAAGACTTTAATGTTGAAGAGGGCGAAAACATTTTAAACACCAGCGACTTAACAGCATTTATTGATTTTGTTTCATCAATAGACCTTGAAAAATATGCAGAGCAAATTAAAGCAAGCAACAAAAATATACCACCAGAGGAAATGAACTAAAAAAGATGTCAATTAATTGTGTACACCCCTAATGAGACTCATTGAAAAGTTTTTATAAATAAAAAAATGGCAAAATACTAGCAGATTGCTAGTATTTTTGTTATCAATTAGAGTTGGCAATTAAAAAACAAATAAAATATGTTAATATGATTTTAAGGAAAAACTAACGATTAAATTCAATTCTAATAAAATATATTTTACAGATTATAAATCTATTGAAAAAAGTTTTAAAGTTAACTTCTTTTATACATCTTACTGATAAACAATGTCATTTAAACACATAGGTTAACAGTATTTACATTTTTTATTAGTTGTGATATAATACCATCACCTTAAGGAGTTTATTATGAAAATACAAAATTTTTCAGATAATGAATTAATTATTTGCATAAAATTACTTGTAGCTCCCTACAAAAAGAAAGGTAGCATTGAAAGTTTATCACCAATTGAGATAATAGAAATACAAAGAACTGATTCACAAGTTTCTATCATAACAAGTCAAATATATTCAAATAAATACTTTTTGAATAGAATTTATAGATTTTCTGACACAATTGAAGAAAAAATAAAGATTGAGATGATTGAAAATGACTCAAACAACGAAGCAATTGATATATCTGAAAGGGTTAGACCATTCCTAGCAATGACGGCCCAAAATGATAAATTAAAAGGTAACGATTGGTTGTCAAGATTAAGTTATGATAATTATTTTTATCTTATAAATAAATATTATGACAAATGTGCAAGTTTAACCTTTGAGAGCAACGAGCAATCTCCCGAGCATTGTAGATGGGTGTCTTTAAATGATGAAAATGGTTTTTATGTTGGAAATACTATTGTTTTTGGGGACTATGGTATTGGATATAATCATTATGGAAAATTATCTAAATCTAACAAACAGGCAGTGTTTGATTCTGAAAGTTTAGAATTTTATTATACAATTCTTAGTAAACTTAATGAACTTGATAGAATTGAATACACTAATCAATTCATAACTGCAAATATATCAGCATATCAAATATCTAATTCTGGTAAAGAATTCTTTGATAAAGAGATGAAAAAAGCAAAAACAATAGCTCAAAAACTTATTGATGAAGCAGAATCAAAATTTCAAAGTACAAATTCTTAAAAAATATGCCGAGCAAATTAAATTAAGCAACAAAAATAAATTGTTTTTCTGTTGTTAAAAATTGTATCAAACTGCAACCTACATTTACTTGGACACAAAGAATATTTGTTTGCCATAATCAAAAAGAGAATAAAGAATAGCAAAAAGCGAAAGTGTGTTACCTTCAACAACACTTTCGCTTTTTGCTTTCATTTATTTAGTTTTAGAGCGTAATTATTGAAATAAAGCGACACCTCTTATATACGACAAGAACACGCCTAAATAACCGTTTATATAAAATTTAATAATCCTCTGGATTATCATACCCATATTCATCAACTATTTTAGAGAATTCGCGACTAGTCTCTTCTCTGTCACGCTCTCTCCTTGATTCTTCGATTTTTTTATATCTCTCAATACCTTTTTCCGCATTGATTAGACGCACTATCACCTTTTTAAGTATTCTATTTAATGTCGTTGTATCTAATTCATTTGCCACATGTGGATTAACTTTCAACGCCGACATTATAAACATATCATTTTGTTTAAATCCTCTATCAACAAAACAAAAATTTGCAGAATTATATCTAATCGCTTCAAGGCAACAATCTTTATTTCTTGTAATTTGCTCAGTACAATCCGCCAAAATCAATCCGCCATCTCTAACTCTTTCATAAAACTCGTCTAAATACTCAATCATAAAAACTCCTATATTCGCATAATAACATTTCTTGTTGGATTTGTCAATAAACAATTTATTTCACTAATTTTTTAAGTTAACACTCTAATTGACATCTTTTTTTATTTGATTTAACAAGTTTTTAGTCTGGTCTAAAAATGGTGGAACATAACCATCATCTGCACTATCAGCATCTTGAATATAAGCATTGTCAAAACCAAGAGAAATCGCCTTACTTACCACCCTTTTGTATTCAAGCGGTGTTACTTTTCTGTTCATTTCAGACATTTCTTTCGCTTTATAAAATGGCAAATATTGATTCATTATGCTTACAATGGTTGAATTGCCAAGATTTCTAAGTATCCATTCCAAAATTTTACAACTATCTTTGCTTGCATTTGGTAAAACTAAGTGCCTTATGATTATACCCTTTTTCATTAACCCGCTTTCTATTACATCTTCACCTACAACCTCTCGCATTTTCAATATGCTTTTAGTTGCATACTCAAAATAATCTGGTGCTTTTGATAGTTTACTCGATAGTTCACTACTTGCATATTTTAAGTCTGTTAAAAATATATCTACATATCCTCTAAGACTTTCAATAACTTCTGGTTTTTCATAACCACTTGTATTCCAAACAACAGGGATATTGGGTTTGTATATTTTCAATGCCTCAATTATCTTATCTGCATAGTGTGTTGGTGTAACTAAATTTATGTTATAAGCCCCTTGTTTTTCAAGGTATTCCATAAGGTATGCCAGACATAATACCGACACTTCCTCACCTTTCCCCTCGTGAGATATTTCCCAATTTTGACAATACACACATTTCATATTGCAACAACCAAAAAAGATTGTTCCACTACCCCTTTCATCACAAGGTTCACCACTTATAATAGGCTCTTCAAAATGGTGCAACATTGAATAAGAGATAATCATTTTATCTCCCGCACCGCATACACCTTTTTGTTTTGTTCTGTCCACACCACAATTTCTAGGACATAAATAACATTTTTCCATATAATTCTATTATATACCCCACCTATTCATTGTCAAGTTTATTTACTCGAAAAAAGCAAAAGAACTCATATGACCAACAATTTGGTCATATGAGTTCTTTTTTATTCTTTTAATTAAATTTTATTAACCTTCCATTGACAAAACCTATTTATAAGAATTTAATATTACTTTTCAGCCTTGATTGCAGATTGTGCTGCCGCAAGTCTTGCGATAGGCACTCTGAATGGTGAGCAAGAAACATAATCTAGGCCAATCTTATGGCAGAATTCGATTGAAGATGGGTCTCCACCGTGTTCTCCACAAATACCAGCGTGTAATGTGTTATTTGCACCCTTTCCTAGTGTTACAGCCATATCCATAAGTTTACCAACACCAGTTGTATCAAGACGAGCAAATGGGTCAGATTCGTAAATCTTATTAGCGTAGTATGATGGTAAGAACTTACCAGCATCATCACGGCTAAATCCAAATGTCATTTGAGTTAGGTCGTTTGTTCCAAAGCAGAAGAAATCAGCCTCTTTTGCAATCTCATCAGCAGTTAACGCTGCTCTTGGGATTTCAATCATTGTACCAACTTCATAGTGTAAATCTACACCAGAAGCCTTGATAACTTCGTCAGCAGTTTTAACAACAACTTCCTTAACAAACTTGTACTCTTTAATTTCTCCAACAAGTGGAATCATAATTTCTGGAGTAACTTTCCATTCTGGATGTCTCTTTTGAACATTGATAGCAGCCTTAATTACAGCCTTTGTTTGCATTACAGCAATTTCTGGGTATGTAACTGTTAAACGGCAACCACGGTGTCCCATCATTGGGTTAAATTCGTGTAAGTCATTGATTAATTGCTTGATATCTGCAACTGTCTTGCCTTGGGTTTTTGCAAGTGCAGCAATATCTTCTTCGCTTGTTGGAACGAATTCGTGTAGAGGAGGGTCCAAGAAACGGATTGTGCAAGGCATACCGTGAAGTGCTTCCATAAGTCCTTCAAAGTCTTCTTGTTGCATTGGTTCAATTTTTGCAAGTGCAGCTTCTCTTTCTTCAACTGTATCAGCACAAATCATTTCTCTGAATGCACCAATTCTTGATGGTTCAAAGAACATATGCTCTGTACGGCAAAGTCCAATACCCTCAGCGCCAAGTTCAACAGCTCTTCTAGCATCTGATGGAGAGTCTGCATTTGTTCTTACACCAAGTTTTCTGTACTTGTCAGCAAGTTTCATAATTCTTCCAAAGTAACCACTGTTAGGGTCAGCAGGAACTGTCTTAATCATGCAATCATAGATTGTTCCAGTAGAACCATCAAGTGATAGAGGGTCTCCCTCCTTGAAAGTCTTACCGGCAAGAGTGAACTTCTTGTTTTCTTCATCCATCTTGATTTCGCCACAACCAGAAACACAGCAGGTTCCCATTCCACGAGCAACAACGGCAGCGTGAGATGTTTGTCCTCCACGAACTGTTAGGATACCTTGAGCATATTTCATACCTTCAATATCTTCTGGGCTTGTTTCAAGTCTAACAAGAATAACCTTGTTTCCTTTCTTTCCTTCTTCAACAGCATCTTCTGCAGTAAATACAATAGTACCAGCAGCAGCGCCTGGAGAAGCAGCAATTCCCTTACCAACAACATTGTTCTTGTCAGCATCTTTAAGTGAAGCAGTGTCAAATGTTGGGTGTAGCAACATATCAAGAGTCTTTGCATCAATTTGCATTAATGCTTCTTTCTCTGTGATCATTCCTTCATCAATTAAATCACAAGCAATTTTGATAGCAGCAGCAGCTGTTCTCTTACCATTTCTTGTTTGAAGCATATATAACTTCTTATCTTCAATTGTGAATTCCATATCTTGCATATCACGATAGTGATTTTCAAGAGTATTGCATATATCAAGGAATTGAGTGTAAACTTCTGGCATAACTTCAGCCATCTTAGCAATTGGCATTGGAGTTCTAACACCAGCAACAACGTCCTCACCTTGTGCATTCATTAGGAATTCGCCCATAAGTCCCTTTTCACCAGTAGCAGGGTTACGAGTAAATGCAACACCAGTACCACTTGTTTCGCCCATATTACCAAATGCCATCATTTGAACGTTAACAGCAGTTCCCCATGAATATGGAATGTCGTGGTCCATACGATAGATATTTGCTCTTGGGTTATCCCATGATCTAAATACAGCCTTGATAGCTTCGAACAATTGTTCCTTTGGATCACTTGGGAAATCTTTTCCTAATTGATTTTTGTACTCTGCTTTGAATTGGTTAGCAAGTTCTTTAAGATCATCTGCTGTAAGGTCAATATCACTTGTAACACCCTTTTCTTCTTTCATCTTGTCGATAAGTTTTTCAAAATATTTCTTACCAACTTCCATAACTACATCAGAGAACATTTGAATAAATCTTCTGTAGCAGTCATAAGCCCATCTAGGGTTTCCACTCTTTTTAGAAAGAGTTTCAACAACTTCTTCATTTAAACCTAGGTTAAGGATTGTATCCATCATACCTGGCATAGAAGCTCTTGCTCCTGAACGAACTGAAACAAGAAGAGGATTTTCCTTATCACCAAACTTTCTGCCAGTGATTTTTTCCATCTTCTCAATGTTTTCCATAATTTCATTTCTGATAGAATCATTGATTTGTCTGCCATCTTCATAATATTGAGTGCAGGCTTCTGTCGAGATGGTAAAGCCTTGAGGAACTGGAAGTCCGATTTTTGTCATTTCGGCAAGGTTTGCACCCTTTCCACCAAGAAGTTCTCTCATAGAAGCATTACCTTCACTAAATAAGTAAACGTATTTCTTTGCCATTTAATTTCTCCTATATTTTTTTATTTTAATCGACATTTGATATTATAGCACAACCTAAAAGACAAGTGCAAGATATATTCTAGATTTTTTTGATAAAAATTTAATTTATCCAATCCCTCCACTTTGCCCATTATTATTCAAGTCCTCGTGGAAATCACGAAGTTGTTTTAGATATGCATTTTTCTTAAAATCACCAAATTCATATGCTATTCGCCTTACATTTTTCACACCAACTTTTTCATCAAAAGCAAACATACTGCAACCAAGCCCATAACTTTTATATAAGCAATCTTCAAGAGTTACATCTTTTTTACGGGTTAACCGAACAGATTTAAACACGGATGCAAAAACTTCTGCCTGCTCTTGTGTGATTTCAATCAAATAATCGCTATTACTCTCTTTTGAAAACATACTGCCTCCAAGCGAGGACAAATCAATTCCTTGATGATCATCATTTATTTCAAGCCTCAAAGCACCCTTTATATCTATGGCATTTAAATTTAGCCAAGCAGCGAGCCCCATATGGTCTTTTGGTGCATAATAGCAAGTCCCATCAGGCAAAATAAACATTGCCAGTTGCCTATTTTTATTTAAATAAATATTTCCAATTTTCTTTTCTATATAACTATTATTTGCAGCTAAACTATCCTCATCATAGTGGCCCACTGCTGTAAGTTCAAACTCCTCTGCCCCTGTGTGCACGATATGTGAGCCATCATCTTTCACAAAAACATTCCAAATACTATTAAGATAGGTTTTTATAACTCTATTAATGAATTTATCTCCAAAGCCGAGTTTGTCATCATCAAGAAATAGACTACTTAATAAAATTTCCCTATTCTTTTGCTCAAACAGCCCCTCTTTGTTGATTTTAATTTTTGAATACTTATACAGCACATCTAAAATCATTTTGTTTATAGCTGGATTTTCTTCATTTGGCTCTATAAACAATCTCTCAAAATCAATTTTGTATTCTTTTTCCAGTTTTCTAAACTCTTCTCTCATTTGCTTTGCTATTGTTATAAATTCCATAAACTACTCCTAAGTTACTAAATAATGTTTACACCATACATACAATTATTGCACAAAACTCCAATATTTGCAACCTTTAAAAATCTAGGCAAATATAAAAAACAAACCCTTTAAATTTAAGGATTTGTTTTACTTGCAAAATTTTTCAAGCACATCAAAACGCTCATTTAT
>JAZNEY010000079.1:0-3059 GCA_045588795.1 Clostridia bacterium
ATTTGATTTTTTAATTTGTAATTATTGCTCAAAACCTTGACTTGGTTTAGCAAAATAATGTAAAATATACTCAATATTATTTTTTAAGGAAAAATGTATGAACGAAGAAAACAAGTTAGATGATTTAATTGTTGAACAAGAAACCGAATCGGAACTTCAATCAAGCGAATCAATCGACAAAGAAACAACAAATAATATGGTTGAAGATTTAACTGGTGGTGCGGAAACGGTTGATGACCTTGAAAGCAAAAACGAGAACGAGCAAAAAAGCGAAACAACTGAAAAGACAAAAGACCAAGTAGCAATTGAAGATGCTTTTAAAGAGGTTAACCAAAATAAAAAGCATAGCAAAGCCGATAAAAAAGTAAAGCCTGACATATCAGAGTTTGAAAAAGAAATTGGCAAACAAAATGACCCTGAAGAAGTCAAAAAAGAAATTAAAAGAGTTGATGCAGAACCAAATACCGGACTTACAGTTGAACAGGTAATTGAAAGAATAAACAAAGGATATGTGAATAGCACTTCGAATGGAAATGTAAAAACATACTCATCAATATTTATAAGTAATATATTTACATTCTTCAATATGCTTTGCGTTGCAATAGCATTAAGTCTTATAATCTGTGGCTCATTTAAAAACCTTGTGTTTATGCTTGTCGTTATAAGTAACACAGCGATTGGAATTTTCCAAGAAATTCGTGCAAAACGAACAATTGAAAAACTGTCGCTCTTAACGGCACCAACCGCAAAAGTCATTCGTGGCGGAAGTGAGTATGAAATAACAACCGCAGAAGTTGTGCTTGATGACATAGTCGTTTTGAAAAATGGTAAACAGGTTGTTGCAGATGCGATTATAGTTGAGGGCTCAGTTGAAGTTAACGAATCACTTCTAACTGGTGAAAGTGTTAATATCAAAAAGACAGTTGGTGATGTGTTATACTCTGGAAGTTTCATCTCAAGTGGAAGTTGTAAAGCAAGAGTTGACAAAGTCGGCGAAGATTGCTATGTTGAGCAACTAAGCCAAAAGGCAAAACAATACAAAAAGCCAAAATCGGAATTATTTAATTCATTAAACTTAACAATCAAAGTTATTGGATTTATCATTATTCCTATTGCAATTGGAATGTACATTAACAACTATATGAACACCGGCGGAAACATTCAAGAAACCGTTTCAAAAAGTGCTGGTGCAATAATTGGAATGATACCATCTGGAATGTTCTTGCTTTGCAGTATTGCATTGACAGTGTCCGTTATAAGACTTGCTCAAAGAAAAGCACTTGTACAAGATTTGTATTGTGTTGAAATGCTTGCAAGAGTAAATGTTTTGTGCTTAGACAAAACCGGAACAATTACTGATGGAACAATGAAGGTTTATAACTTTATTGAACTTCAAAACAAAAGTGGAATGACACTTAAACGCATCATGGGAAGTTTCCTATCTGCACAAAATGACAACAATCAAACAAGCCAAAGTCTTGTTAACTACTTTGGATATAACAAAGAATTAAAACCACAAGCAGTTCTTCCATTCTCATCAACAAGAAAGTTAAGTGCTGTTACATTTGATGGAATTGGAACATATATTCTTGGAGCTCCCGAGTTTGTTCTCCCTAATATGAAAGAGGGTAAAGTCAAAGATATGATTGAACAATACGCAAAAGATGGGTACAGAGTACTTGTTCTTGCAAATTGCGCAGGTTCAATACAAGGAGACAATCTTCCAAACACAAACAGGTCGCCAGTCGCAGTAATTGTGTTAGAGGACAGAATCCGTGAAGATGCCATTGAAACAATAAAATGGTTCAAAGAAAATGATGTAAAGATAAAAATTATTTCAGGTGATAACCCACTAACTGTTGCAGAAATTGCAAAAAGAGTTGGTGTTACCGATACCGAGTCTTTCATTAACCTTGAGGGACTTAGCAATGCACAAGTAATATCTGCCGCAAACAAATACACGGTATTTGGCAGAGTTACACCAGAGCAAAAAGCAACTCTTGTAAAAGCAATGAAAGCACAAGGTAATACCGTTGCAATGACTGGTGATGGAGTAAATGACATTCTTGCACTAAAAGAAGCCGATTGCTCAATCGCTATGGCAAGTGGCTCGGAGGCTGTAAGAAGCGTATCACATATGGTGCTGTTAGACAGCAAGTTCTCATCAATGCCACAAGCAGTGTTCGAGGGTCGAAGAGTTATTAATAACATTCAAAAATCCTCTGCCCTATTCTTTATGAAAACGATATTTACAATATTGTTCTCGATATTCATTCTTGCAACTGGTCAAGTTTATCCATTTGCACCATCACAAATGTATATGCTAGAATTTTTCGTAATAGGAATCCCAAGTTTCTTCCTTGCACTGCAACCTAATAAAAATCGGATTAAAGGAAGATTTATTTACAACTTATTTAAAAATGCAACACCGGGAGCACTTACACTCCTTATAAACTGTATTGCAATATACCTATTTGTGCTATTGACACAAGGAGGTTGGGACGACACACTTCTTATAAGTTCAATGTGCACACTTGCAGTTACCTACACCGGACTTGTAATGCTATACAAATTATGTAGCCCACTTACAACAATCAACGGAATACTATGCGCAACCATGACTGTAATATGTTTACTTCTGTCATTCTTCGCATCAGACTTCTTTGAGATAACTGCAATAGGCTTACAAAATATGCTGTTCTTCATTATATTAATACTTATTTCTGGTTACATTATTTCAATCTCTGCTAAACTATTTGACAAAATTAAAATAGGTGGACAACCTCAACCAAAAATAAGTTCGTGGGTTGACCAACAATTTAAAGACCAAGAAAGAAACAACTAAAAACAAAAATACCAAATCAATTTTCGTGATTTGGTATTTTTTTTATTCCTGTTTTTATTCAATTCCAAATAATTCATTTGGAGTTATTTTAAATTTTTCATAAATTGCTAGTATATTATCAAAACTAGGTTTCTTTTTGCCACTTATCCACTGTCCTATGGTTGTTTGATTTACACCCAAAATGTTACCCAATGCCTGTTGGGACAAATTTTTC
>JAZNEY010000080.1:0-2930 GCA_045588795.1 Clostridia bacterium
ATATTTTTATTACTTATCTACGACATAAACTCATCTTCTGCAATGCGTTTTCTCATAGTTTCTAAAATGCCATTGTATCTTTCTAATTCTTCCTTATATCGAGGGTCCTCTATTGATGATGACATAAATTCTCTAAACGCACTTGTAAGTTTTTCATTCCCAGCAAATAACCTTGTAAACGGAACAGAAGTCCTTATATTAAAAGCATTAGCAATCACAACAATATCAACAGATGGTTTAGCATTAATAGTTACAGGCATAGCAAGATTTGAGTAGATTTTCTTATCCACACCTGTATCGTTATAGTATATACAACCCTCTTCATTTAAAGATAATAATGATGGCTCTGCATTAATGAAAGGCACAAGTTTATTAATCGCTTCTGCAAGAGCAGGCTTTATATATTCAAACAATTCATTTGATTCAAAACTTTCAATTGCATCTCTAAAATTATTGTCATTATTTTCCATCCGTTTTTCTCTCCCTAAAAATCATTATAGCATATGCCCTTAACTTTTTCAATACCATAACTCAACTTAACAAAGCGAACCACATATATTGCCTACAAAGCAATATGCAAATCAGGTAGAATTTGACTTTTTCAACACTTTATGATATAATAGCAAAAATCAAAAGCGGAGGACTTTATGCATACAGATTTTGATAACATAGAATCACATTTACTTTATATGACAAGCAAAGATTCTAATATAGATATTGAGAATATTTTAATTGAATATATGAAATATATTGATTCGCTTGATATGTCGAATGAAAAACTAGAAATTCTTGCTCAAGACAGAAAGAAAGCGAACAAAAAAGCGACCAGCAATTATATATCATACATACCTAGAACTTATTATATGAAAAAAGTTCAAATTATTGATGCTATTATTTCTTCAATAAACGACAGAAAATATAAACAATATATACCTGCACTTTATAAGTTCAATTATGCTTTGAGCCGAATACTTTCTCCAAGTGATGTCATAAGGAAATTTGATGGCACAAAAATTGAGGTTGAATCTGGCGATAAAGCAAGGGAATTGGCTTGGAATAATTATTGCAAGCACGGGAATGAAATTGCAGAATTTTTAAGAAGTGCATCAGTCGAGGATATTGATAGGAAATTAACTTCTCTTACCCCTGTAAATTTAACAGACAAAGATGCAAACTTACAAATATCAAACGAAATTTTGACTGGCGAAATGAACCAAGATGATGCTGCATCATTTTGTTTTCTTATGGGATTACTTTGCAATGTTGCTTGTGGATATGATACAAGACCAATAAGCAACGCAAAAGAATATGTGTATAATGCCTACGCAACAACATATGGAAGTGTCCGCGACCTGCAAAAACTTTATGATGAACTCGTTGCACCTAGAAATCAATCAAAAATTTTAACAAGCCCAAAATCACCTACAAGTGAACAAGAGTAAAAGTATGGCAAGAGACAAACTTGAATTATATTATAACAAATTCAACGAGGATAAAAGGCTTACGAGGAGACACGGGAAAGTCGAATTTATCACCTCACTGAAATATATTGAAGAGGCTTTGTCTTTGCTAGATAGTCCTAAAATTTTAGATATAGGTGCAGGGACTGGCAGATATTCAATTTACTTTGCAGACAAAGGCTATGATGTTACAGCCATAGAGCTTTTAAAGTGCAATTTGAATGTGTTAAAGGAAAAGTCTAATAAGGTAAGGGCACACCTAGGTAATGCGTTAAATTTGGGCAAATTTGAGGACAATTCATTTGATGTTACACTTCTTTTCGGCCCAATGTACCACCTTGCAAGCAGAGAAGAAAAAATACAAGCACTACGCGAGGCAAAACGAGTTACAAAACAAGGTGGAATGATTTTTGTTGCCTATGTTATGAATGAATATGGAGTTCTATCTTATGCATTCAAAGAGCATAATGCGATTGAGTGTACAAAAGATGGCAGACTTGACAAAAACTTTCATTGTACATACACAGACAAAGACTTATATTCATTTGTGAGACTTGAAGATATTGATGAAATAAACAAGACCTGCAATTTAAACCGAATAAAAATCATTTCAGCAGATGGCCCTGCAAATTATATGAGACAAACATTAAACCAAATGACCGAAGAAGAGTTTGAGTTGTTTATTAATTATCATTTATCAACTTGCGAGAGGCTTGACCTAATAGGTGCATCTGCACACACAGTTGACATTTTAACAAAAGACTAAAAACTTGTTAAAAACTATAAAACAACAAACGGAGCAAAAATTTTGCTCCGTTTGTTGTTTCTTTATTTCATTAATCTTCTCTTTTTAATGAACTCTATTTGCCCTCTTTTAGGGTTTCAAGAATTTGCTTTAATAATTCTTGCTCTGTTGGATTGTTTAGTTTCTCCTCGGCTTCCTTTCTTGCCTTTTCCTCGGCTTCAAGTCTTGCGGTCTCTTCTTGTTTCTTCTTCTTTTCGGCCTCGTACTCTTCCCATACCGCCTTGTATGGTCTGCCCTGCTCCTTTGCAAGTTTCTTAACCTTTTTTCTCTCAGCCTTTTTATCTGCCCCAAGTTCCGCTGAAACCAACTTATCAAGTTGTTCAAGTCTCTTTCTCGATGCATTAACAAGTTTTACCATAATAAATACAGACATTGCAATAATTAAAAAGTCTAGTACTATTTGCAAAAAGTTTCCATAGTTCCAGGTAAGTTGAGTTACTGTTCCATCTTCTGCAATTGTTTCTCTTAAAACAATACTCAAATCTGCCAAACTTGCAGCACCAGTTGCCCAAGTAATTAATGGCATCAAAATATCGTTTACAAGGCTTGATACAATCTTGTTAAATGCTGTCGCAATAATAAGACCAACAGCCATATCAAAGACATTTCCCTTTGATATAAATTCTTTAAATTCTTTAAAAAATTTTTTCATTTGTGTTTCTCCT
>JAZNEY010000081.1:0-9669 GCA_045588795.1 Clostridia bacterium
TTCCTGCTTTGCAAATTCGCTTGCCGTAACCAAGTACGGAAAACAAAATATAATAATTGTTATGATATAAGAAAGGTTTATAGAAAAAATCTATAATCCTTTCTTTTTATTTTAAATAAATATGGTTATGAATTTATAAAAATTTTTTTTAAAAATTTTCAAAAAGTGGTCAAAAGTGGTTGGAGTTAGGAAAAAAGTGGTGTATAATGAATTTAAGTTAAAAGGGAGGGGTGTAACAGTTTATGCTTATTGGAACATACAGTCATCAACTTGACCAAAAGAATAGATTTCGTATCCCTGCCAAATTCAAACAAGGTCTCGGCGATAATATTATTATCACAAGGGGTAACGGAAAACAATTGTTTTTATTCGCAGGTTGTGATATGCAAAGACTTGTTATTGATAAGGCAGAAAACATTTCTCTTTTTGACGAGGCGGGACAACGCTCTGTAAGACTTTTATTATCTTCTTCTTTTGAACTTGAACAAGATAATCAAGGGCGGGTGCTTCTGCCAGCAGAACTGAAAAATATTGCAGGAATCACAAAAGACATTGTTTCTATTGGTGTTGGTTCAAGGGTCGAAATTTGGGCGAAAGAGGAATGGGAAAAATATTCTTCGAATGCAGATGTCGACAAAGAACTTGCAAGCCTAAAAGATTACGGGGTGTAAGGGTATGGAAGAAACATATCATATACCAGTACTTTTAAATGAAGTTATTGATGGACTAAATTTAAAAGATGGCGATACTTTTGTTGATGGAACTCTGGGTGGTGCAGGTCATTCAAGTGCAATCTTGAATAGGTACAAGGGTGTTAAACTTATTGCTTTTGACAGAGATTCTGAGGCGATAAATCACAGCAAAAAAAGATTAGATGCTTACAAAAAACAAGTTGTTTTTAATCATTCAAATTATAAAAACATACCAATGTACTTAGAAAATGAAAATTTAAAGGTTGATGCGATATTACTTGACCTTGGTGTTTCAAGTCATCAAATTGATGATGAAAAACGTGGATTTAGTTTCAGATTTAATTCAACACTTGATATGCGAATGAATGCGAGTGATGAACTTACTGCCGAGATGGTGGTTAACAATTATTCAGAAGAAAACCTTGCCAATGTTATTTATAACTATGGAGAGGAAAGGCTAAGTCGAAAGATTGCAAAAGACATTGTTTCAAAAAGACCAATAAAAACAACTTTTGAGTTAAAAGAAATTGTTGAAAATTGTGTATCAAAATACAACAAAAGGGAAGTCAAGTCAAGTATTCAAAGGGTATTCCAAGCAATAAGAATTGAAGTTAATGATGAATTAAACGGGCTATATGAATTGTTTACAAGTTTACCAAATTATGTAAACAAAGGTGGAAGAATTGCGGTGATAACTTTTCACTCACTCGAGGACAGAATTGTGAAAAGAGCATTTGCAGAACTTTCTACAAATTGTATTTGTCCGCCCGAAATTCCAGTTTGCGTGTGTGGGCATAGGGCAAAAGCAAAACTTGTAAATAAAAAACCAATTACAGCAAGCGAAGATGAACTGGAGAAAAACAGTCGAGCATCTTGTGCAAAACTTAGGATAATTGAAATAATATAAGGAGGTTGCCAGAAATGGTTACTCAAAAGAGAAGAATAGAAACTGACCAAGACAGATTTGGCGGATTTTCTTCATTTAATAATAACTATTCATATTTTAATGGCACATCTAATACTGCTGGCACCACACTAGAACAGCAAACATTTGATGATAATATGTACACAACATATGAAGAAGAGCAAGAAGTTTCTACGCCTACATATGAATCAACAACCACATATGATGGCGAAAGTGAATATTCTGCAACCGATATGGTGAATGAGGATAACGAAAGCGAGTACGCTTTTGTGAATACCTTTATGCCAAATGTTGAACGCAGGGAAACAATTTCTTCTGTGCTTCAATCAAGAAAAAGAAAAGTTCATAAGACAAAAATTAAATTGAATGCAAGGGGCAAAATTTTTGCTTGTATGTATTCGATTGTTGCGATTTTGCTTGTTTCATTCTGTATATATAATACTGTTGCAATTGCCGGTATAAAGAATGTGGTAGCACAAAAGGAAATTGAGTATGCACAAGAATTAAGTGATGTAAACTTACTTCAAAAAGATTATGAAGAAATTTCATTTACTAATGGCACAAGTCAATCAAACTTTGTTGAGGTAAACGAAAGCAATACAGTAAAAGTGAAAATAGACAAAAGACCAAAATTCGCAAAAGTTGATGAATCAACAAATTGGTTTGATAAGGTTTGTAATTTTTTCTCTAATTTGTTCTAAAAGTAATTAAAAGAAAACTCCTTTAATATTTATTATTAAAGGGGTTTTTTATGTATACACAAAATTCATTAAAGAAACGAATATTTATATTTTCAATAGTAATAATTTTTATTTCTTCTTTGCTAATTGCAAGGCTTTATGTTGTTCAAATAGTAAATCACAAAGACTTGCAAGTAAAAGCACTTGACCAATGGCTTCGAGATATTCCAACAACAGCAGTCAGAGGAAGTATAACTGACAGAAATGGAACTACTATTGTTTCTTCTTACACTAATTATGATATCTATGTAAGACAGGCAAATGTAAAAGATGAGAAGAGCGAGGCAAAGATTTATTCTGAGGTCTTAGGACTTGATGAGGCTGAGGTATATGCAAAATTAACAGATTATAGCGTGTCTGAAAATTTGCTTGAAAGTGGAGTTTCTAAAGAAAAGGTTTCTGAACTTTTAAGTTATGGCATTGATTCGTTTGTCGCAAGCGAAAGCGTTGCAAGGAACTATAATTATAGTTCTGTTTTATCTCAAGTTTTAGGCTTTACTGCAAATGATGGAACAGGGCTATCGGGACTTGAACTTTATTATGATAAATATTTAAAAGGTGTAGATGGTGCGACCGTTGTCGACAGTGATGCAAGGGGTAATGAAACAAAAAATGCTCAAAGTTATTATGTACCAAGTATTGATGGAATGAATATTGAACTGACTATTGACCTAATGATTCAAACTGAGGTCGAAAGAATTATGCAGAAAGCAAAAAATGAAACAGGGGCAGAGGCGGTTTCGGCTCTTGTTACAAATCCACAAACTGGCGAGATTTTAAGTGTTGTCAGCTTGCCATCTTATGACCTAAACAATATCCCAAGAGATAACCTTGAAGAATTAAATAGTTTGAGCAGGAGTTTTCTTATAAACGATACATATGAGCCGGGCTCAACATTTAAAACAATTGTTTCAGCAATTGCTTTGGATTTAGGTGTTGCAACAATAAATTCTTCATATTATTGCCCAGGGTACAGAATAGTTGATGGTGTCAGGACTAATTGCCATAAAAAGACTGGGCACGGGCCACAAACATTAACAACAGGTTTTGTAAATAGTTGCAACTGTGTTTTTATGCAAGTCGTTAGTGATATTGGAGTTGATAATTTTTATAAATATGCATCTCTTTTAAAACTTGATTCAACAATGGGTATTGATTATCCGGGCGAAGCAACCGGTATTATTATTGATAAAGAAATGGCAAAAACAAATGATTTTTTACGAATGGGCTTTGGTCAGTCTATTGCAATTTCGGGGCTTCAACTTGCACAGTCAATTGCTTCTTGCTGTACAAATGGATATCTTATGAAACCATATTTTGTAAAATCTGTTTATACAAATGATGGGCAGGTGGTTTATGAAAATGAGCCGGAGAAATTAAGTCAAGTTTTTAAACCATCAACTATTCCAGATATGCAGTATATTATGTCGCAAGTGGTCTTGAAAGGTGGAGGAAAAGCATCTTCTGTGAATGGAATTTCAGTCGGAGGCAAAACTGGCACTGCACAAAAATATGATAATGGGATTGTGTCAAAAGGTAACTATATTGGCTCGTATATTTGTGTATCTCCGGTGGAAAATCCTGAGTATTTAGTTCTTGTGGTTATTGATGAGCCGAAAACAAGTATTTATGGAAATATTGTAGCAACGCCGGTCGCGGGTGAAATATTGAATGCAATTTATAAAATGAATGGCAGACTATCAAGCGAAAATAGTGAAGAAAAAATGGTTGCAGTCCCAAATCTTTTGGGGTTAAGTTTGACAGAGGCGGGTTCGCTGTTAACTTCTCTTGGCTTTTATTATGTAACAGAGGGCGAGGGAGATATTGTTATATATCAATCAGTAAAAGAGGGAACTATGGTAACAGAGGGTTCATCTATTATGATTAAATTTTAACGGGGGTATAATATGTTATTGTCGGGGTTGTTTAAGGGTATTGAGTGTCATATCTATGGAGAGGCGAAAAACATTGTAAAACTAGAACACAATTCAAAAGAGGTAACAAAAGGAAGTTTGTTTTTTTGTATCAGTGGTGGGAAAACTTCTGGTATAAAATATATAAGCGAGGCTATTGAAAATGGAGCTGTTGCAATTTGTGTAAGTGAAAGTGATTTTAATAATCTTCTTGACTTTCAAATTGCTAGCGATATTACAATTGTAGTGGTGAAAAATGTCAGGGAAGTTATTGGACTCGTGTGCTATAACTTTTGTAATGCATCAAGGTTTGATTTTAGATTGATAGGAATAACCGGAACAAATGGTAAAACGACTATTTCGTTTATGATAGCAAATGCATTGAGGCACGCCGGGTATACTGTTGGTGTAATTGGTACCAGTGGAATTTTTGTGAATGATGATATGGTAAGGGGTGAGGGACTGACAACGCCAGACCCGATTGATTTATATGATATACTTTCCTTTTTTTATAGCGTTGATGTTGATTTTGTTGTGATGGAAGTTTCTGCTCACGCTCTTGCATTAAGTAAAACTAACGGCATAACTTTTGACTACGGAATATTTACAAATCTAACAGAGGACCATTTAGACTTTTTTAAATCAATGGAGTGTTATGGGAATGCAAAAGCCGAGTTTTTTAAAAATGTGAAAACAGGTATTTTTAATGTAGATGATGATTTTGGATTAAAATTGTATAACAATTTTGAGCATAAAAAAATTTCAGTTTCAAAAACAAATGGTGATTTTGTTTATGGTGTGGCAAAAAAGGAGTGCTATATAAAGCATAATGGAAAACTAATTAATTTTAAATATTACCTAAATGGCGAATATAATGCGACAAATTGCGCGGAAGCATATGCAGTTTTAAGTGAAATAATAAAAAGCGACACGAAAATCAAAAATGCATTTAAAAGCCTAAAACCGATTGATGGCAGGTATAATGAATTTGAAAGTAAATATCACGGTAAAATAATTTTAGACTTTGCACATACTCCAGATGGACTAGAAAAAATATTGAAAAGCGTAAAAGAAAATTTAAAAAACAATGGAAAACTAATTTCTGTCTTTGGGTGTGGCGGAAATAGAGATAAAGACAAAAGGGCAATTATGGGCAAAGTTTCTGGCTCTATTGCAGATTACACAATTATATCTATTGACAACCCTAGGTTTGAGTCGCCTGAAATAGTGATGGGTGATATTGAAAAGGGTATAAAAGAAGTAACAGAAAAGTATAATATTATTATGCCAAGAGAAAATGCAATAAGACACGCTTTTGTTAATTCTAAAAAGGGCGATATTATTGTGGTGTCTGGTAAAGGCAAGGAGCCATACTATGAGGTAGATGGCTATAAGCACTTATATCGAGAAGATATTATTATAAAAACAATAATAAAAAGGTATGATAAAAAGGAGAAAGTGTAAATGTTGTTAGTTGGTTATATTTTCAATTTTCTTGTATCTTTTTTTATAGCCTTTATTATTGCTTTTCCTGTATATAAAATTATATTAAGACTAAAAGTAAAACAACCAATACTTGAATATGTAAACAAGCATAATATAAAAGCAGGGACCCCTACTATGGGCGGAATCATATTTATAATTGCTTTTATACTTTCTTCAATTATTCTTATTGATGGCTATGTCAAAATTATTTATTGTTGCATTTTATATGTTTTGCTAAATGTTTTAGTTGGCTTTTATGATGACTTTTTGAAGATAAGAGGCAAGCATAATGAGGGGTTAAAACCTTACCAAAAACTAATTTTTCAACTCTGTATCTCGCTAATGTTTGGTGTTGTTTTGTATGTAAACTCATTAACTTTTTTAGTAATTCCACTTGCAAAAATCACAATTAATTTGGGTGTTTGGATAATACCGACGGTTATTTTTGTGTCAATGTTTTTTATTAATTCTGTCAACCTTACAGACGGGCTTGATGGACTTGTTTCATTTATCACAATGATAGTATTGCTTGCGTTTGCTGGCATTTTGAGCCTAATTTTGAATGGGGTCATTAATTCAATAGTTGGTTTTGAGAATTTTTCAGAAAATTTCGCTATGTTTTCAATTGTTTTTTCTGGGGCGATTTTGGGCTTTGTTTTTTATAATTGTTATCCTGCAAAAATGTTTATGGGTGATACTGGCTCGCTTGGTGTTGGCTCATTTTTAATTTCAATTTCATTTGCTACTGGAACGGTTTTTTACCTGCTAATTTTCGGCATAATGTATATTGTTTCTAGTGTGTCAGTTATAATCCAAGTTGCATATTATAAACTAACAAAGAAAAGGATTTTTCTAATGGCACCATTGCATCATCATTTTGAACTTAAAGGCGTGCACGAGAATAGAATTACATTTTTCTATTCGATTGCAACTTTGGTTGTTTGCTTGCTGGTGTTTGTATTAGAGTTGTATATATAATAATGAAATATGTTTTAGTTTTAGGGGCTGGTAAAAGTGGAAAATCTGTTTGTAATATTTTAGCAGAAAAGGGTCTTTTGCCAGTCCTTTTTGATGACAGTTTTATAACAAGAGAAAACCAAAAAATGTGGGTAAAAGAATCTGAGTTTATAGTAGTAAGTCCTGCTATTATGGAAAATAATGAAGTTGTTACTTTTGCAAAATCACTAGGTAAAAATGTAATTGGTGAAATTGAATTTGCTTTTCAAAATATTTTTTATCCATATCAAAATATTGTAGGTGTTACTGGAACGAATGGAAAAACCACAACAGTGACAATGCTGGGTAATTTTCTAGGTGTTGAAGCTGTTGTTGCTGGAAATATTGGGACCGCGTGGAGTTCTGTTCTAAACTTAAAAAAACCAAACGGTATATTGGAATTGTCAAGTTTTCAGTTGATGACTATTCGTGAATTTAAACCTAACATTGCTTGTATATTAAATCTCGCACCAGACCATATTGATGCGCACGGGTCAATTGAAAATTACTATAATGCAAAATTAAAAATTACTCAGAACTTAGGATATAATGATTTTTTGGTTTTAAACTTTGAAGATAAAGAACTATTGAAGAGAACAAAACAATGTAATGCAAGGAAGTTCTATTTTGGATTTGATAATCCTTACAATGGTTGTTTTGTTGAGTCTAATGCAATTTATTTAAGAGATGGGGGTAATACCTTTTTTGTTGCCGATATTGAATTTCTAAAAAACAAACTTTATCATAATATTTTAAATTTAATGGCAAGTATTACGATATTATATTTGATGAATAAAAATATTTATTCACTGTTTTATAAAATTCAAACTTATGAATATGAGTCATACAGAATGAATGATTGTGGGAAAGTTTTAGGGCTCAGTGTGTATAATGATTCAAAAGCGACAAATGTATCTGCGTGTGTTGGTGGGCTTAGGTCTCTGGATAGTTATAAATCAATTGCACTTATACTTGGTGGCATTTACAAACAAGAAAGTTTTGAAAGCATTTTTGCTTTTAATAATGTAAAAACGTTTTATGTTTTTGGTCAAAGCAAAAATGTAATAGGAGATGAGGGCAAAAGGCTTGGAAAGGAAAATATCAAATTATTTAATACATTAAAGGAAATGGTTGATGACATCTTTGCAAATAGGGAGGGGTTTGATTGTGTGTATTTTTCTCCCGCGTGTGCAAGTTTTGATATGTTTAGCGGGTATGAGGCTCGTGGTAAAGCCTTTGATGAATTGATTGACAAATATAGAAATATGACACATTAAATGAAGCCTTTAATCATAAAATTAAAGTGATATGAGGAAAGAAAAATTCAAATGTGATTATGTGCTATTAACTTGTGTTATATTACTTTTAACTATTGGTGCTTTTATGGTTTATTCTGCAAGTAGTTATGTCGCAGAAGTTAATTACGCAGATAAATATTATTTTTTAAAAAAACAACTCGCCGGAATTGTTGCGGGCTTTGTATGTATGGCAATTGCATATTTTATAAACATTGAAAAACTTAAAAAATATAAGTTTGTGTTTTTAGTCATAAGTCTTGCCTCGCTCGCTGTCCTTTTTATCCCGGGTATAGGCAAAACTAGTTATGGTGCAAACAGGTGGATAAATTTAGGGTTTATTACAATTCAGCCATCTGAAATTGCAAAGTTTGGTTTTATATTTTATTCTGCTGGTGTTATGGCAGAAATGAAAAGAGACCCAAAAGAGTTTAGGTCTATGATACCAACTTTGTTTTCTGGTTGCGCTACTTGTTTGTTGATTATCTTAGAACCTAATATGTCTATAACAATGTGTGTAGGTTTTACAATGGTAGTAATGTTGTTTATAGGCGGGGCAAGTTTTAAAAATTTACTTCTGATTGGAATTCCTGCTCTTTGTTCAATACCATTACTTATTGTTCTTGAGCCTTATAGAATGCAAAGGCTAACAGCGTTTATAGACCCGTGGTCATCACCGCTTGGCGAGGGTTTTCAATTAATTCAAAGTTTTTACGCTCTTGGCGCGGGTGGGGCTTTTGGCGTTGGCTATGGAAATTCAAGACAAAAAAATCTTTTTTTACCATTTGCTGAAAGCGATTTTATATTTTCAATAATTGGCGAAGAACTAGGGTTTGTTTTTTGTGTGTTTGTAATTATTATTTATGTAGTACTGGTGTTGAGAGGTATTAGAATAGCGCTTAGAGCAGATACAAGATTCAAATGTTATTTGGTTACAGGAATTATAGCTATAATAGCAATACAAACACTAATAAACATTGCAGTAGTAACCGGCTCAATCCCGCCAACAGGACTGCCTTTGCCATTTATCTCCGCCGGCTCAACTTCATTGTTAGTTTTCATGAGTGCGATAGGTGTGGTTTTAAATGTTGACCGACAATCTCGAAAACTTAAATTTAAAAATTTTTTAATGTAAATGTATACAAAGTGTAAATATTTTGTATACATTTTTTTATTTGTGTGGTATAATGAAAACATATTATAAGACAATAATTCAAATGAAAAATTATATAGAGATAATTTGAAATAATGTTGATTTATTAGTTGGTGTATAAACAAGAGTTGTTATAAAATTATCCCAAAAATATTATATGAGGTTGTGCAATGAGTGATATAGTTGATAAAATTCGACAGGAAGTTATAGATAGAAGTAATGCATTTGAAGAACGAACTAAAGGCACAAAAGATGAATTTAATATTTATAAAGAACACATTCAATATGTTTATAAAAACATTTTATTATTATCTGAAAATAAAAATGTTGATAGAGAGGTTTTGGAATTGAGTGCACTATTGCATGATATTTCAATGACTGATGAAAGGTTGGATAGATCTAAACATAATGAATATGGATCAGTTATTGCAGAAAATTTATTAAGGGAAATTAATTATCCAGAAGATAAA
>JAZNEY010000082.1:0-19527 GCA_045588795.1 Clostridia bacterium
TCTTTTCTCCAAGTCCATTAATCTGATTTAATTTCATAATAAAATTATATCATAAAATTTTTAACTAATCTATCAAATAATAAAAATAGAAACAATTCTTTAAAGTTTAAATTGAAATTTTATAAATAATAAAGCAGGTCTAGAAATAGACCTGCTTTATTATTTTCGATTAGTCAATTAGTTCATACTCTTCTGTTTCAACATTATTATTGTGATTAATAATATGAAACATATTTTGTGGGTGTAACAATCTAGATGCAAAAGGTGGGCGACAATCTGCTTCTTTTAATTCTTCTTCTGTAAACCACTTAAACTGCAATCTTTTCATAATACCCTTGTCGCATTCCATAACGACATAATCATCTGGATTAACATCTGCCTCATTCACGGCTTCTACTAGATAATAATAACTAAATTCGTGAATCAAACAACCATCTTCTCTCTCATAAAAATTTTGAGCAATTCCAGTCAATCCTTTAATCTTCACTTCAAAGCCAATTTCTTCTCGCATCTCTCTTAGTGTCGCTTTAATTGTGTCCTCTCCAATCTCTGCATGACCACCAGGCAAGCAATAGAAAGTATTATCTTGAACTTTTACCAATAAATACTTTCCATTGTGGGTTAAAATCCCACATACTCGAAACTTGAAATGTTTCTTTTCATCATTAATATGAATGTCCATCTTTGCACCTCCTAAAAAAAATTTTTGCAAGTTATTTTAACATATAAGATTTTTAATTGCAAGTATTTTTTATATATTTTGAATTTTTTGCTCAACTTTTCTATAACCCATTTTCTATTAAATAAAAAATAGCAAGACTTTTATCTTACTATTTTTAACAAATTTATTATATTATTTATTCTAATGAAACCATATAGTAATACAATGGTTGTCCTCCATAATGGAAATCAACTTCCACTTCTGGGTGCTTTTGTTCAATTTTCTCTGCAAGAAGTTCTGCTTCTGCTTGTTGAACGTCTTGTCCATAGAACAATGTAACTGACATAATGTCTGGATTTATAAGTTTTTCTACAACTTCTTCTGTAACTGTTGCAATATCTTCACCCTTAGCAATAATGTTCTTATTGTCAAGTCCAATAATATCGCCTTCCTTTAATTTAAATCCATCAATATGTGTTGCACGAACAGCATATGTAACTGAACCTGTCAAAACTGTATCTATTGATGTTGTCATATTGGCAAGGTTTGTTTCAACACTATCATCTGGATTTAGATTAATTGCCGCTGTAATTCCTTGTGGAACTGATGTTGTTGGAACAACAACAATCTTTCTTCTTGAAAGGTCTTTTGCAAGTTCTGCTGCAAGAATAATATTTTTGTTGTTAGGCAATACAAAGACAGTTTCTGCTTTTACCTTTTCAACCGCTTCAGCAATATCTTCGGCAGATGGGTTCATTGTTTGACCACCCTCGATAACATAATCAACATTTAAATCTTTAAATATTGTCGCTAAGCCTTCACCAGCACAAATTGAAACCATTCCAATTGGTTTTAATTCTTCTTGAACTTGTTGTTTTCCCTTTAATGAACGGAATTGTTCAAGCATATTTTCAATTTTAATTGTATCTACTTCCCCAAGAGCAAGTGCTTTTGTAAGAGCAACACCCGGCGTATTTGTGTGAACGTGTACGTGAACACCAT
This sequence comes from Clostridia bacterium, assembly GCA_045588795.1. Taxonomy (GTDB): domain Bacteria; phylum Bacillota; class Clostridia; order Christensenellales; family UBA1242; genus UMGS1908. Next base: position 1,664 of record JAZNEY010000082.1, read on the forward strand.
TTAAGTCTCCAATGCAAATTACACTATCACCAATTTCCATTAATTCTTCACGAAGTCTATCAATATCTGCCGCTGTTGTCTTTCCATTAATGTTTATAATCCAGAACTCTGTGCAATATGCAAACTCAATTTCAGCAAGGTCATTGTAGTCAACATTTATGTTTTCAAAATCCACTCCACCTTCAACCTTGTCTCCCTCAAAATCAAGTGCAATTTCCACTTCATTTCCAGAAAGCATTTGATAGAAACCTGAAAGGATTACAAGAAGTCCTCTGCCACCAGCATCTACTACACCAGCCTTTTTAAGTACTGGCAACATTTCTGGCGTCTGCTTTAAAACTTCCTCACCAGCATCTAGTGTATGCTGTAAAAACTCAGCCAAATCTGAATACTTTTTTGCAATGTCAACTGCCTCTTCTGACATCATTCTGATAACAGTTAAAATTGTTCCTTCTTTTGGTTTTGTTACAGCATCATATGCAACTGCTGAACCCTCTTTTAATGCTTTGGCAAAAGCCTTTGATGTAATATTCTTTTCGTGTGCAAGAACTGTTGTGAACCCTTTTAGTATTTGCGATAAAATAACACCCGAGTTACCTCTTGCACCTTTAAGTGCTCCCTTCGCAACAGCGCTTGCAAGTTGCTCTATATCGTTACTTGTTACAAGGTTTAATTCCTTGATAGCTGAACGCATTGTAAGCGACATATTTGTACCGGTGTCTCCATCTGGTACAGGGAAAACATTAAGCGAATCTACATACTCCTTATTCTTTTCCAAATAATTGGCACCGCTCATAATCATTTTTCTGAACGCAGCACCCGATATTGTTTTAGCCATTTTATATCTCCTGTATTATTAGCAATTAAACTTTAACGCCGACAACATTTATATTTATTGAGTCAACAAGCATTCCAGTAAATTGCTCTACATTATATTTTACCGACCTTCTAACTGACTCAGCAACAGCATTGATTGAAACACCATACTTTAAGATGATATCTAAATCAATGTGAATTCTGTCACCAATAGTCAATATCTTTATGCCACGAGACTTTGAACGTTTCTTAAAAAGTTCAAGTACGCTTTCGAATAAAGTCCTTGCCACCAAGTCCACGACTCCGTAACATTCAAGAGTTGTATGCCCAACAACAAGAGCAATTGACTCATCAGTTATGCTAATAACACCATTTGAATTTTCTGTTGAAACTGCCACAAAATCTCTCCTACTCAAAATTTTCAATGGGCATTCTCCCCATTAAATCATTTACTATTTTACAACATATTATTTAAAATATCAAGAATATTTTGAATAATTGTATGCTAATTATCGAAAATTTATATAAAAATTACAAAAAAGTGTTGCAAATCTTTGATAAATATGATAATATACCCATTGTGAAAATTAAAGAGGGGAGGAAAAATAATGAGCAGAGTTTGTTCTATTTGTGGTAAAGGTAAAATGACTGGAAACAATGTTAGCCACTCAAATGTAAAAACAAAAAGAGTAACCAACCCAAACATCCAAAAAGTTCAAGTGGAAGTTGATGGAAAAGTTCAAAAAGCCTATGTATGCACAAAGTGTATGAAAGGCACAAAAAATAACTAACATCATTTAATAATAAAAAGCACTATTTTGAGTTATTTCAAAATAGTGCTTTTATTTTCTTTAATATTTTATTTTTCTGTTCTTTTCCCTTGTTTTACGAAAACCTTTAAAAGTTTACCCAACGCCTTTGGCATTTTAATACAACATATAGTCATATAAGTTCCCCCTTACTCCACTATATGCCTTATCAAGTTTATGGTGAATAAAACTTAATCTTTTCCAACAAGTTGCTTGATTGTGAGATTTATATCTTTTGAGTTAAATACTGTCGCTCCTGATACAAGAATGTTTGCACCAAGTTTTCTAAGCATTCTTGCATTTCTGACATTTATCCCACCATCAACTTCAATTTCAATAGATTTATTTATATCTCTTACTTCTGAAACCTTAAGAGCTGTCTCCGGAAGGTACGCCTGTCCATATGCCCCAGGCTCAACACCCATTACAAGAACAATGTCAGCAAGGTCATTTGCAATCAAGTGTTCAATTTCAGACACTTCTGTTTTCGGACTTATTGCAAGCCCAGCAAGACAGCCATTATCTCTTATGGTCTTTAAAACCTTTTCAATATCTTTACAAGCTTCAAAATGTACAGTTAAAATGTCCGCACCAGCGTTTATGTAGTCTAAAATAACTTTTTCTGGGCTCTCAACCATCAAATGCACATCAAGTAACAAATCGGTCTTATGCTTAATTTTATCAATAAATTTATGGTCAAATGTTGTATTTGTAACAAATTTTCCATCCATTACATCTAAATGGATAAATTTTGCCATAGAATTTTGCAATCTTTTTAAATTCTCATTTAAAACATTTTCATCATTATAATCTGTTGCAATTATACTTGGTGAAACTTTTACAAATCTGAACATATAAAATCTCCCTATTCTTCATCAATATATCTTCTTCTAAGTTGACCACAAGCACCCTCTACATCACTTCCAAGAGTTCTTCTTACAGTGCAAGAAACTCCGCCTGATTTTACCTTGTTAAAGAACTTTTGAATTTCATCTTCGCTTAAACCTTTCAACCCACTTTCCTTTACATAATTGTATCTTATAAAATTAAAATGACAATCAAACATATGGCTAATCTCAATTATATTCTTTACATCTTGGTCTGTCGTGTTTATGTCAAGAAGTATATATTCAAATGCAATTCTTTTGTTAGTCTTATTATAATAAAATTTAAGTGACTTTAAAAGTTCTTCAACTGAGTATGCTTTTGCAACTTTCATTATCTGTTTTCTTACAACATCTGTTGTTGCGTGAAGAGATACAGTTAATGTCATTTTGAGGTCTAAGTTTGTTAGTTCATATATTTTATCCACAAGCCCACAAGTTGAAATAGTAATCTTTCGCGGACTTATGTTTAAACTGTTTGGAGATTGTACATATTTTATAAACTTAATAACATTATCATAGTTGTCAAGTGGCTCACCACTTCCCATCAAAACGACATTGGTTACAAGTCTTTCGGTATTTGTTCCGCCAATGTATTTATTAACAGCCAAAACTTGAGCCAAAATTTCGCCAGGTGTTAGATGCCTTTTTAGTCCATCAAGACCGCTCGCACAGAACTTGCAACCCATTCTGCAACCAACCTGCGTTGAAACGCATAAAGTATAACCATATTTGTACTTTAATAGAACACCCTCAATTAGGTCTCCTGTTTCTATAAGTCTGTATAAAAACTTTTTTGTTCCATCTTGTTTGCTTTCAAAACATTTTTCAATAACAAGTGGCAAGTCAACAAAATTATCTCGAAGTAACGCCCTGTCATCTTTGCTTAGGTTTGACATTTCCTCAAATGGAATATAACTTGTGAGCCATTCATAGACTTGTGTCGCCCTGTACTTTTTAAAGCCTAGTTCTACAAATTTGTCTCTTAATTCATCTAAAGAATAATCTAATAATTTTTCTTTCATATCCTTGATATCCTTTGTCTGCTGTTTTTAGTGATTTTTATTCGCCATCTCCGTTTTATCACCACCAACATTAAGTTGTACGGCGTTGTTTATTTGAATCTCCGAATTATAAGCAAATATATCTCCAAGTTTAACCTTTCTCCCGTTTATTGCTTCTGTTCCTTTCAAAACTTTTCCGCCAGGGAATTGTAATTGCTCAATTTCAAGTATTCCCTTTCCGCATTGAACAAATAATCCTCTTTTCGAACTTGTTGGAGAAACAACTGAACCAACCATTTCAGATGTTTCTTTCACATCTTCTGCTATCGCTGGTTTCGCTCTGTATATTTTTACACAAACACCATTTAGAAATGTATATGCAATAGGTGATGGATTTTGTCCCAAAATCTGACACTTTAACTGATAAGCAGATTTATCCCAAACAAGCCTACCCTCTTCTTTGCTTATTCTTCTTGTTATGGTTGCATCTACATGAGATTGCTTTATATATTCAACTGTACCATTTTCAATTCTATCAAGTGCTGTAAGCAAAAGTCCGGCTCCAAGTCCCGCAAGCCTTGTTGAAAGTTCTCCTGCTGTTTCGTTTTCGCCGATTGAAAGTTCTCCTGTTATTATTATGTCGCCAGTGTCAAGACCTGCCTCCGTTTTCATAATGGTAACACCAGTTTTTGTGCAACCTTTCATAATTGCTGTCTGTATTGGAGATGCCCCCCTAAATTCAGGCAATAATGATGCGTGTACATTAATAATTCCATACTTTGGTATATTAATAATTTCCTGTGAAATTATTTGGCCATAACTTGCTGTAACCATAATATCTGGATTCAATTCTTTTATAACCTCAACACCATCTCTTGAGATTTTTTCAAATTGATATATTGGTATATTATGTTCAAGAGCAAACTCTTTTACAGGTGAAAAGACTAGTTTTTTCCCTCTGTCTTGTACCCTGTCTGGCTGTGATATTATACCACATAATTCATGTCTGCTTTCGTAAATCGCCCTAAGAGTTGGTATTGAAAACTCTGGCGTTCCTAAAAATATAATTTTCATTTAAACTTCCTTTATTTACTTAATTTTTTTAACATCATCAATAACTTTGTCTATGAAGAGTATCCCATCTAAGTGGTCACTTTCGTGACAAACCGCTTTGGCTGAAAAACCAACAAATTGCCTTGTAAACTCTTTACCATTTCTGTCAAAAGCCTTAACAACAACAATGTTTGGCCTTTTTACTTTTCCATAATGCTTTGGAACACTTAAACAGCCCTCTTCAAGTATTGGACAACTTCCAGAAGATTCTATTATCTCTGGGTTAATAAACTCAACAATTTCATCTTCTTCATCTATGATAATAAAAACTCTTTTTAATACACCTATTTGAACAGCTGAAAGGCCTGCTCCATCAGCTTTTCTTACAGTATCTTTCATATCTTCAAGCAATGTGTGAAGCCTTGTATCAAAATTTTCAACCATTTTTGATTTCTTTCTTAAAAATTCCAAATCTTCTTTATTATCTATTCTTAAAATCTTTCTTGTTGCCATTTTACTCTACCTTAAATCAGAAGCATTTATTTCAATAAATGTCTGAACATTTTTTGTTTTATTTTCTTTGTCTATATCAAACAATCTTTTTATGATTTCGTTTTCAAATTCTTTTGAAAGTCTCATAATAATTTGAAATCTGTATTTCTTCATTATCATATTTAGCGGAGACTTCATCTTATTCAAATATATGAAAGCTCCCTCTGGAAAAGACTGTTTTATTTCAATCACCTTATTATAATACACTTTTAATTGATCAATTGCAAGTGCTTGATCCTCACTTGTAAATAAAATTCGAACAATAGTTGAAAATGGTGGGAATTTTGTAACCTCTCTTATGTTTATTTCTTTGTTGTAAAAAGCCATATAGTCATAACGAGATGCCATCTTATAAACATAGTGATTAGGGGAAAACGATTGAAGTATAACTTGTCCTGCCTCACTTGCTCTGCCTGCCCTGCCCGCAACCTGCGTAACAAGTGCAAAAGTCTTTTCTGTTGAAAGATAAGAATTTTGATAAAGTGAAATATCTGGTTCAATTATTCCAACAAGTGTAACTGATGGAAAATCGTGTCCTTTTGCAACCATCTGCGTTCCAACTAGAATTTGTGCCTCTTTATTCCTAAACTTTTGCAATATTTTCATATGTGCATCTTTTGTTCGAGTTACATCATTGTCCATTCTGAGAATCTTCACATCAGGGAATAGTTCTTCCAAATCTTTAACAACTCGTTCTGTTCCAATAGAACCATATCTTATACTTTCACTATGACAATCAGGGCACTCACTAAACACTTTAAACCTGTTGCCACAATAATGACATTTCAGCAACCCCTCAGATTTGTGATATGCTAGAGACACATCACAGTCAGGACATCTTGCAACCCAACCACATTCTCTGCATTGTATAAAAGAAGCAAATCCTCTTCTGTTTATAAATATTATCGCTTGGTTCCCATTTGAAATAGTTTTTTCTAACTCACTTATCAATATGTTTGAAAAGATACTAGGATTTCCAAGTCTAACCTCTCTCCCCATATCAACAATTTCAATAGGTGGCATTTTCTTTCCATTTACCCTTTCAAGCATTTCAATCAGTCTGTACTCTTTTGTCATTGCTTTGTGATAAGAAACCATTGATGGCGTAGCACTCCCTAGTACAAGTGCACACGAATTAAAACTTCTTCTAAACTCAGCAACTTCACTTGTTGTATATCTTGGGTGATTTTCACTGTTATATGATTGTTCGTGTTCTTCATCAATAATAATAACGCCTAAATTGTTGATGGGGGCAAATATAGCCGACCTTGCACCAATTACAATTTTAGCCTCACCTAATAAAATTCTTTTCCATTCATCAAACCTCTCACCCGCCGAAAGTCCACTATGAATAAGCGCAATATCTTCACCAAACCTTGCTTTAAAATTTTGCATAACCTGCGGTGTCAGCGAAATTTCCGGCACCAACATAATCGCAGTCTTTCCCCTCTTGATTGCATTTTGAATAATATTCATATACACTTCGGTTTTACCACTTCCGGTTATTCCGTGCAACAAATAACTCCTATTCGTGTCCGCAAGAACTGTATCAACAGCATCTTGTTGTAATTTTGTAAGTGTTATTTCTTTATCTGTTGCGTTTTGTAAATTGCTGTAGGGCGCTCTTCTCACCTGCTCTGGTCGTTCTTTTACAAGTCCCAAGCCTTTTAATTTCTGTAAAGCAGAATGTCCAAACTTTTTATTTAAGAAAGAACGCTCTACACCCTGTTTATTATCGAACAAGAACTCAATTAGGTTTCTTTGTGCAATAGCATTCGCACGAAGTGAATCATAATATTCTTGCATTTTATTTCCATCTACTATTTCAATGATATATTTAAAAATATCATTTACTTTGCCACTTCTAAGTTCTGGCGGAAGAAACAATCTAAAACAATCCGAATAGCCTATATGAAATCTTTCTTTCATAAAATCAGCCATTTTTAACTGTTCTTCTGTTATAACAGGCATATTGTCAAGTTTGTATAGTATTGGTTTTATTTTAGATTTATCGTAAGCAGTTTCTGTTGACTTTGAAATAATAAAGCCCTCAATTTGTCTATTACCAAAAGGAATGACAACTCTTGAGCCAACTGGCATTTCATCATCATTTTCTACATAATAATCAAATATTTTGTCAACATTTGAACTTGCTATGTCTACTATAACTTGTGCGTACACTAGTGCTATTACTTCTCCTTTTAAAAATAAACGGTTGGAGTAATTTTACACCAACCGAAAATAAATATAAGTACAATAAAATTCCAGACTATTCTGGTTTCTTAACCACTCCATCAAAAAATTCACTTGAAGCGACACTTACAGGTTTAATGCGTCTGTTTTCATTAAAGAAATCTGCTCTTGAAATTGTTATCTCTTTTGCTCTTTTTGCAACTAATACAGAAAGTGCATATTTGTTACCAAGTTTATCAATTAATTTATCTACTGGTGGTTCATTTAATGACATATCCATTACTCTCCTTATATCATTATTATACCACATATCAATTTTCACATACAAACAATTTTTCGCACTTTTTTCTTTAATATAATTATTTTTTATTCAACATTTCGTATCTGTTCTTTTATACTTTCATTTATATTTTTTGCTTCAAGTACAAGGTTTGTGATTTCAATAGAACCCGACTTTGAGCCCGTTGTATTAATCTCTCTTGTCATTTCCTGCGAAATAAATTCTAGTTGTTTGCCAAGTGCACAATCTTTATTTATTAGCACTTTAAATTGTTCTATATGAGAATAAAGTCTTGTTATTTCCTCATTAACATCAGATTTATCTACAAAGAAAGCAACCTCATTTATAAGTTTTGATTCATCAACCTCAACTGCTCCAATAGCCTCTATTATTCTGCTTGCTAGTTTATCCCTGTATGTACTTACAGACTTTGGCACTTCTTCTTTGATTTGATTTACAATATTTTCAAGTAAAGTAATATTCTTAGATAAATCTGCTTTCAAGTTCTCGCCCTCTTTAACTCTCATTAATTCAAGAGAACTTATTGCACTGGTTAACGCTTCGTTCACCATTGGAGCAAACTCATCAGCTTCTAATTCTCGACGCTCAACAGTCAATACACCATCAACCCTTAGCAAATCTTTAATTGTTATTTCGTTTGGTATATTTGAGTTCTTTGAAATATTTTCTGCCTCATTATAAATTTGATTGCAAATACTTCCATCAATTTTCACAAGGTCATCATTTGAGCTTTCTCTTGAAACAGAAATAAAGACATCAACATTACCACGAATTAAGGTTTCTTTTATTTTGCTTTTGATAAGCTCTTCAATACTTAAAAAACTTTTAGGCATTTTAGTTGTTATATCTAAAAATCTACCATTGACACTTTTGATATCAATTGAAATCTTTATTCCGTTACCCTCTATTTCACCGTGTCCAAAACCAGTCATACTTTTCATAAGTTATTCACCCCTTTGCCTCTTTTTAAGAAAGATGTTTTAAAAGTAATTCGTTAACCTTTCCTGCATTTGCCTGACCTCTTGTGGCTTTCATAACTTGCCCAACAAAGAATGCAAACGCCTTTTGGTTTCCACCTTTATAGTCTGCAACACATTTCTCATTTTCCGCAATTATCTTCTTAATTAAATCTTCAAGTTCCTCATCATTGCTTTCCATCTTCAACGAAAGTCTTTCAACAATTTGAATTGTTGTTTCATCATTTCCCCAAAGTTCATTTAAAATAGTTCTTGCACCTTGTTGACTTAATTCACCCTTATCAAGCATTGTAAGCATTACACCAAACTCTTTTGCATTGATTGGAACAATTATTTCTTCCATAAACTCATTATTGATTCTCTTGTTTATTTCAGAAGTAATCCAATTCGCAACTTTCTTTGGATTTGTATAATAATTTACCGCATCAAAGAAAAATTTCGAAATTTCGCCCTCTTTTGAAATTAGGTTTGCATCATAATCACCAAGACCATATTCCGTTACAAGTCTTGACTTTATTTCTCTTGGAAGCATTGGAATATTATTTTTGATTTCATCAATCTCTGCATCTGTTATTGTGGTTGGTAAAATATCAGGCTCTGGCATATATCTATAATCTTTTGCGCCCTCTTTACTACGCATAGCATAATTTTCACCTGCTAAATCGTCCCATCTTCTTGTCTCTGGTAAAATTGTTTCTCCCATTTCCAAAAGTCTCGTTTGTCTTGCAACCTCATATTTAATTGCTCTTTCAATCGCCTTAAATGAGTTGATATTTTTCATTTCAACTTTTACACCATACTCGCTTGCACCCGCTGGCTTCAGTGAGACATTGACATCACAACGAAGTGAGCCTTGCTCCATCTTCACATCTGAAACCCCTGAAAATTTTGCAAGTTCTTTAAGCGTTGTTACATATTCAAGAGCCTCTTCTACACTTGACATATCTGGCTCAGAAACAATCTCAATAAGAGGAACCCCACCTCTGTTATAATCAACATATGTTTCGCCCGAAGCAGAGTGAATAAGTTTTCCAGCATCCTCTTCTAAATGTATTTGATGAATTCTTATTCTCTTTGGTGCACCATCTTTCCCTGTTATTTCAAGATAACCATCTCTGCAAATCGGAGTTCTGTCTTGTGTTATTTGGTATGACTTTGAAAGGTCTGGATAGAAATAGTGTTTTCTATCAAACGCAAAAGTCTTTGAAATTTCACAGTTTGTAATAAGTCCCATTGTGATTGCCTTTTTTACAGCCTCTGCATTAACTCTTGGAAGAGAGCCCGGAAGCCCAATACAAACCGGACAACAATGAGTATTTGGCTCGCCACCAAATTCATTTTTGCAACCACAAAAAACCTTTGTTTTTGTGTTTAGCTCAATATGAGTTTCAAGTCCAATAACTATATCGTATGCCATATTACTTATCCCCTCCCATATTGTTTTCATAATAACCTGCAAGAGCATATAATTTTCTCTCTTCCCAATTCCCAGCAATTAATTGGCAAGCTATTGGCATTCCCTCACTGCTTTTTGCGACTGGGAATGAAATTGCAGGTACTCCCACAACATTTACGGGCACTGTAAATATATCTGCCAAATACATTTCAAGCGGAGTAGCTTTTGCCCCAAACTTAAACGGAGGAGTTGGACTGACAGGTGAAATTATTACATCAACTTGCTTAAACGCTTCATCAAACTCTTTCTTTAAAAGTTGTTGAACTTTCTGCGCTTGTCTGTAATAAGCATCATAATAACTTGCACTTAAAACATAGTTACCCATCATTATTCTTCTTTTTACTTCACTACCAAAACCCTCTGTTCTGCTCTTGTAGTACAAATCAACAAGACCATCATAATTTTTTGCCCTATTTGTATATTTAATGCCATCAAATCTTGAAAGGTTGCTTGCTGCTTCCGCTGATGACAAAATATAATAAACCGCTAATGTTTTATCTATACTTGGTAAAGAAATATCAACAATTTCCGCACCGTTGTCTTTGTAAAATTTAATAACACTATCTATTGCATTTTTAACTTCGCTGTCCATTGAAAGGGCAAAAAACTCTTTTGCTACACCTATCTTCATTCCCTTTATTGAATCAACTAGACAATCAGCAAAAGGGGCATCATTTCTGTCAACACTTGTTCCATCATTCTCATCTTTACCACAAATGACATCAAGCATTATAGCGTTGTCTTTTACTGACTTTGTAATAGGTCCCACTTGGTCAAGTGAAGAGCCAAAAGCCACTACGCCAAATCTTGAAACTCTGCCATAAGTTGGCTTAATTCCAACGACTCCGCAAAATCCAGCAGGTTGTCGAATTGAGCCACCTGTATCTGTTCCAAGAGATGCATAACATTGATTCGCCACAACGCATGCAGCACTTCCACTTGATGAACCGCCTGTAACATACTCGTGATTGATTGGATTAAGAGTTTTACCATAGGCACTATTTTCGCCAGAACTACCCATAGCAAATTCATCCATATTTGCTTTTCCAATAATGATTGCACCAGCTTCTTTAAGTTTTTTAACCACTGTCGCATCATATGGTGCAGTATAATTTTCTAAAAACTTTGACGCACAAGTTGTCTTTAATTCTGTCGTTGAAATATTATCTTTTACTACAACAGGTATACCTTCAAGCATTCTTGCCTTTCCATTTTTAATGTTTTCATCTGCAATCTTTGCTTTTTTAAGTGCACCATCTTCATCTGTATAAAGTATTGCATTTAATTCTTTTGTATCAGAAATTCTTTGCAAACAAGCCTTTACAACTTCAACACTTGTGATTTCTTTGTTTAATAGCTTCTCTTTTATTTCACTTAATGTATAATCTGTTAATTCTTTCATTAGTACACTCCCCTATTCAACTACTCTTGGCACAATAAATGCAGAATCATTATGGAATGGTGCATTTTTAACAACATCTGCTTTGTCCATACTCTCACGCACGCTATCATCTCTTAGTGTACCCGTCTCGCCACTCATACTTACTGCTGATGTTGCAACAACCTCAGATAACTGTGAGCAATAGTTTACTATGCTTGACAAATCTTCTTGAATTTTAGATAGTTCTTCATCAGTGAACTCTAATCTTGATAAATCTGCCACGTGTTTAACATCTTTAATATCTACCATAATTTGTCTATTTTTCCTTTTATAAAATTTTGTTTAGTATATCAAACAATTCCGTATTTTTCAATAATTTTAATAAATTCATCTTCATTAATTATCTCTATATTTAATGCTTTTGCCTTGTCAAGTTTGCTTCCTGCATCACTTCCCGCAAGTACAATGTCTGTGTTTTTTGAAACAGATGAAACCGTTTCCCCTCCAAGTTGTCTTATAATATCTGACGCCTCTTGCCTTGAATAATTTTCAAGCCCACCAGTTAAAACAAACTTTTTGCCTGAAAATTCACTTTCTATGATTTCAGTGATTTCATTCTCTTTTATTCTAACGCCATTATTTTTTAGGGCGTTGATTTCTTTTAGATTTGTTTCATCTTTAAAAAACTCAACTATATTTTGAGCTATAATCTCACCAACATCTTTTATATTTAAAAGTTGTTCTTCTGTTGCAATCATTAGATTTTCAAGAGAGCCAAATTCTTTCGCTAAATCTCTTGCGGTCTTGTCACCAACCTCTGGTATTCCTATTGCAAAAATAAATCTTTCAAGTGATACATTTTTTGACTTTTCAAGTGCAGATAAAATATTTTCAGCCTTTTTATCTTTTACCTTATCCAAAGACAATAGTTGTTCTTTTGTTATCAAATATAAATCAGATGGTGTAGACACATTCAATTCATCATAAAATTGTTCAATTGTCTTAATTGATAATCCATCAATATCCATAGCATTTCTTGATGCAAAGTGTGAGATTCTGTCAACGACTTGTTCTTTGCAACGATTTCTGTTTGTACAGAACAACAACGGTCCTTTCTTTATTAGTTCCCCGCCACAACTTGGACAAACCATAGGCTCAATAATTTCTTTTGAATTTTCCAATTTTTCTAAAAGTCCCAAAACCTCTGGAATGACCTCATTACTTCTTCTGATTAACACCCTACTGTTTATCATAACTTTCTTTCTTGTAATATCATCAAAGTTATTAAGTGTTGCCCGTTGAATTGTTGCACCCGCAAGTTCAGTTGGCTCTAATATCGCAATTGGAGTAACTTTTCCAGTTCTTCCAACTTGCCAAATGACATCTTCTAAAATTGTTGAAACTTCCTGTGCTTCAAATTTGAAAGCCATAGCCCACTTTGGAAATTTATTTGTATAGCCAATTTCCTCATGAGCATTTAAATCATTAACCTTAATTACAACACCATCTATCATTACATCAAGTTGTTCTTTAACTTTATCAACCGCATTGATTTCATTTTCAAGAGACTCTTCGCTGTCAAATAATTTAAAATAGTTCCCTGTCTTGAATTTGTTTTTTTCAAGAAATTTGTGCATTTCCTCTTGGGTTTCAAAAGTTCTATCCGCCTGTAATATTGAATAGCAAAAATAATCAACTTTCCTTTTTGCAGTTTCCTTTGGGTCAAGATTTCGAATAGCACCTGCGACCCCATTTCTTGCATTTTTTAAGACCACTTCTGCTGTTTGATTATATAATTTCAAATTGCTTTGTGTTATCATTCCCTCGCCTTGTACAATTAGATGACCTTTATAATCAATCGACAAAGGAACAGAGCGAATTGTTTTTACTTGATTTGAAACATCTTCGCCTACAAGCCCATTACCTCTTGTTGTCGCCCTTACAAAACTTCCATTATCATATTCTAAAACCAGTTGCAATCCATCAAATTTATATTCGAGTGAAAACATTGTATTAGGTGAGAACTTTCTGCAATCTGCTATCCAAGCATATAATTCTTCTTTCGACCTTACTTTATTTAAGGAGTAAAGCCTTACCTCGTGAGTGTGTTTTTCAAACTTGGATTGAACATCACCACCAACTCTTTGAGTCGGCGAATCTTTTTCTACAATTCCTAATTCAATTTCAAGGTCAACAAGTTCATAATACAATTTGTCATAGTCTTGGTCTGATATTGTCGGGTTTAATAAAGTATAGTAGTTATAATTATGTACATTGATTTCATTAATCAGTTCACGCATTCGTTTTTTCTTTTCTTCTTTCATTCTAACCCTCCACAATTGTTAGTGGCGCAAATTTTAAAGATAATGTTTTAATTCCCACATTGTCAAACTTAATTGTAACAAATCCCGAACTTGGGTCTGTTACGGCAACGGTAACAACACCTCTTCCAAAACTTTTATGAGTTACAATCGTTCCAACCTTGTACTTTTTGTATTCATTCAATTTTTCTGCTGTTACTGATGTCTTTTCTTCTTTTACACTATCATCTCTATCAAGAATCCCAATTCCGCCATACTGGCCATATCTTTCATTTCCAAATTTATAGCCACTTGTTCTATATCCACCACCGTAAGAATACGCACCTCTTTCTTCCCTTGCATATTGTGAGCCATATTCTTGTTTTGGGCTTGTTTCTATTGCTTTTATTCCAGACTCTTTTAGAAACCTTGATGCAGAAGTTGATTCAGTTCGCTTTGTTTCAAAACTAAATCTAGTTGTTGGTCTTGTATAAATAAGCTCTTCTCTGGCTCTTGTTGTCGCAACATACATAAGTCTGCGTTCTTCTTCAAGGTCATTTGGATTACTTGAATATAATGCTCTTGATGTTGGAAGCACACCCTCAACAAGTCCAACCACAAACACCACTTTAAACTCTAAGCCTTTGGCTGAGTGAATTGTCATAATTGAAACATTATTATCTGCATCATCTAAGTCATCAATATCTCTTGACAAGGTAACTGATTGTAAATAATCTTCAAGGGTTGGTTCTTCATTTGCCTCTTCATATTCAAGCACGGATTTTTGTAACATTTCAATGTTTAGTATTTTTGAAAGCTCCTCTTCGATTTCTCTTGAATAAGCAGTTTTTAATGAACATTCATCAACAATTTTATTGGTCAAGGCTGATAGCGACAAAGTTTCCTTATCATCTATAAATGATGACATTGTTTGAACAATAGGTGCAAGTTTTTTGATTGTTGACTCATCAATTCCTATACCTGATTTTGCAATTTCAAAAGCACTTAGTCCATAAACGCTACTAGCGTCTAATATTTTTTTTACAGTAGCCTCTCCAATTCCTTTTTTCGGAAAAGCGAGCACCCTTAAAAAACTGTCATTGTCTTTTGGGTTTGAAACAAGTTTGAAGTACGCAAGTGTATCTTTTACTTCCTTTCGCTCAAAGAATTTAAAACCACCAAAAACTTGGTATGGTATTTGATAATTTAAAAACTTCTCTTCAAAAACTCTTGAAAGAGCATTCACTCTCATAAGTACAGCGAAATCTGAAAACTTATAGCCATCATCTAAGACCATTTTTTTTATTTTCGAAGCGACAAACTCAGCCTCTTCGTTATCATTGTATCCAGTATAAAACTTTATATCACAACCCTCATCATTTTCTGTCCATAAATTTTTTTCCAATCTGTTTGAGTTGTGTTTAATAATTCTGTTGGCAGCATCTAAAATTTTTGATGTTGACCTGTAATTTTGTTCCAACTTAAAAATTGCAATATCTTTGTTATCATCAATAAATTTCTGTACATTAGTAAACTTTGCTCCACGCCAAGAGTAAATACATTGGTCCTCATCACCTACTGCAAATATATTTTTGTGCTTTTCTCCTAAAAGCCTAACAAGTTCATATTGAACAACATTTGTATCTTGAAACTCATCAACGTGAATATATTTAAACTTGTCTTGATAATACTCTTTTATATCTGGGTTATTATATAAAAGTTCATATGTTTTGCAAAGCATATCATCAAAGTCAACAGCATTTGCAATTGCAAGTTCTCTTTGGTAATCACTGTATGCCTTTGTTATTATGTCAACATAATTATCTCTTTTAATTCTAATTGCATATTGTTCTGGATTTAAAAGTTCATTTTTTGCATTAGATATGTGCCACGCAACACTTTCTGGCTTTAATTTGTTTTTTTCAAGCCTCATATACTCTGGATTGTTTTGCAATACCCTTTTTATAAGTCTATCCTTTTCACCATCTCCGTAAATAGAAAAATTCTTATCAAGACCAACCCTTTCACCATTCATTCTTAAAATTTTAGAACACATTGCGTGAAAAGTAAAAATCCACATTCCTTGAACGCCAAAAGAGAGAAGTCTTGCGAGCCTCTCTTTCATTTCATTTGATGCTTTATTTGTGAATGTAATCGCCAAAATATTATAAGGCGAAACATTTTTATCTTGAATTAAATGTGCAATTCTGTGTGTTAACAGCCTTGTCTTTCCAGAACCTGCTCCTGCGGTTACAAGAACGGGTCCCTCCGTCCTTAGTGCTGGCAATTGTTGTTCTTTATTTAATTGTTCAATTATGCTTGCCAAGATAGTACTCCCTTTAATATACTTTACCAATTAATTTTAGCATAATTATTAAATTATTACAACCGTTTTGCCCTGTGCGTTAATTAAAGTTGAGATGTTTTGCATTTCTATCTAAATTGATTTGAGAAACAATAGCATATATAAAACTTTTTGCAGTTGGAAGTTCAAAAGCATTTTGAATTGCTCTGCTTGGATATTTCATATTTTTATAATTGTAGCAGTTTTGCGATACAGTTAGCAACACCTCCCTAACCGCTTTTTCAAAATACTTTACCCCTACATTAAATTCTTCTGCAAGTGGCTCGTAAATATCTTTACAAAGTCTCATTCTCTTTCCTTGATTGTCTAATACCATAGTAATAGATTTCAATAAATAGGTGTACCCAACTTGCGAAGCATTAAATGGATACTCCATTAAAAATTTAGCAACATCATAATAATTTTTTGTTACAACAGGTTTTTCCATTTGAAAACCCTCCTCTATTTCTTAATAAATCATAGTATAACAAAGAATTTTTGTGATGTCCAATCATTTTGTATTATTTTTGAATAATTTTGAATAATTTTGAATAATATTTATTATTTTAGTTTTTCATAGTCGATAAAATCAGCAAATCCCTTGCTTGGGTCGTTAACAAAAACATGTGTTATGCAACCAACTAATTTGCCATCTTGAACAACGGGGCTACCACTCATACCCTGAACTATCCCATTAGTCTTTGCAAGCAACTCTTTATCAGTGATTCTTATAACCATACACCTGTTTCCATAATTGTTTATGTGATTTGTTTTTATTATTTCAATATCGTACCAAGATGGCGTTCCTCCATCAATTGTTGTCAACACTCGAGCTTCACCATTCTTTACTTCTTTTTGAAAAGCGACCTCCATAAGCTCACTAGAACGGTATGCATTGGAATTTTTCTCGCCAATAAAACTTCCAGTTATTCCGCTTTCATCATTTAAAATTAATTCCCCAATCTTATTTGATGATTTTAAAAATAAGCCTTTTAATTCTCCAGGTGTCCCTTTCTCTCCTTTCTTCACACCAACGACCGAACACTTATAGACATCTCCACTTTCAACAGGTATTATGGTTGATGTGTCTACATCTGAAACTGGATGGCCAAGTGCACCAAACTCACCATTTTCTGTAACATAGGTAACCGTGCCAATCCCAACAGCACTATCCCTTACCCAAACACCAAGCCTATATGATAGCGCTATCTCATCAAATAATGGCTCAACATCAACAAATAATGATTTTTTATCTCTCTCCAATTCTAGCCTACACATACCACCCTGCCTCGAATTCACTATATCTATCAGCCTTTCACCGCTTGTAACACTCATTCCCTCTGCTTTTTTAATTATATCACCAACTTCAATCCCTGCGTTTTTACAAGGAGAATCAACATATCCATCTTTTGTTTTTACTTCACCAATTGTAACGACTACAACACCATCTCCTTCAATTGAAAAGCCAATAGGCTTACCGCTTATATATACACTCTGTCTATCAATCGTCTCAGACTCTTCAATGCCTTGAACGGGCAATATGATTTGCTTTATCTTTTCTATAAACTTTCTTGGGCACACGTTAACATTTGCAACACCCATCACAGGTGTAGCAGTTGGCAGAAAACCAATAACTAAAATAAACAAAAAATTAAATAAGCACAATAGAGTTTTTTTTAACATAAAAAATCCTTATACAATGTATAAGGATAGTTTTTTTTATTAAATTAAATATATTCAAATATTTTTGTCGAATATTTATTGATTATCTTTAAAACAATCAAAATCAAATTC
>JAZNEY010000083.1:0-15131 GCA_045588795.1 Clostridia bacterium
CATATCTATGGTCGCCTTTATGACAGAGACTGTGATGGTTACCTCATCAGCGTCTCCGCAACCAAATGTGATTGTGTAATCTCCAACTGAGGTTATTCCCTCCGCTGGAAGATTTGGTGTGAATGTAAAGCCATCTGTTTCTTCTGTCTTTACCGAGATTTCCTTTGTGGTTTGGTCATCAAATGTAACCGTTACCTTGAAATCTTCTGGTGATAGCGATATCTGCGTGCCATAGGTAAGTGTAATTTTACCATCTTCTAAGGCATAGGTTTCGCCTGCCATCTCGACTGAAATGCTTGAAACTTTTGTGCTGTCAAGGTCTTTCTTACCGCACCCAGCAAGTAAGAATAGACCCGGTAAAAGAATTACAAAAGCCATTAGAAAAACTGCAATTTTCTTTTTCATCATTCGCTCCTTTTTTGTTATTTTTTCATAAATAACAAGCCAATATTGATTACACTCATTATACCACTTACATTCCGCCTTGTCATTTTATTTTGCCATACTATGACTAGTTTTATTAAAATTTTTAAAAATAAAAAATAGTTCAAACTTGATTGCTTGAACTATTTTTGTAAACCACACTTTAGGTTTTGCTTTTATTTTTTAACTTTTAGAAAAATTCATCAATTGAACACTCTAGGGCTTTCTTATCTTCCTCTCGTTCTTCATCTGTTCTTTTTACATAATGGCCTTTCTCTGCCCTCATCTTTTCAATAGAGACAAGTCTTGAAAGCCAATTCTTGTACACTTTGTATGATGTTTCTGCATTTACTTTTAAGCCTCTTGCACCCCTTTCGCCCATTATTGATTCCATTGGGTCAAAGGTCTTTGGTAAGTTTTGTATAATCTCTTCAGCTGTTTTCTCGTTTATTGTCTTGACTTTCCTTGCCCGAGAAAGTTCTCTTTTTGCAATTCTTCTTGCATCTGGAACCCTTGCCAAAAGTTGCTCGTAAAGCCCATCTGTTTGTGTAAAGCCTTTACTTGTAGCGTCAAATAACTTCATAACTAATCTATTGATTGCATATCTTCTTTGAACTTCTGCCTCTTTCTCTTCATCAGACACTAAGTACTTAACTGAGGTTAATATCTCACACAACTTGATTTCTGATTCAAGTTCTACCATTGGAGTAAACACACCAAGGAGTGAATCAAAACCCGGATTTGCTACGATTTGCTCAATATCCTTTGTTTTCAAAATCTCTTCAAAATCACAAGCATCAACCCAGTCGCTTGATATTGATTGTATCACGCCCCTTGTTTGGTCGTTTCCATCTGTAAGAGTGATTCCATCTGCAACTCTTCCAATGTTTACATAGTCGTGTGCTGGAATGTCTACATTACTTCTAACCTCAATATTGTTGAAGTAGTCAATTACACCAGTTACAAACTTAAAAATCGCATAGTCATCATAATAATCTGAAATATCCTCTTTAACCGTTTCTCCCGAAAGTTTTACAAAGCCAGCAAACCTTTCTGCCTCTTCCTCGCTTAATAGATAAATTGGCCCGCCAGACATTATCTCCGCCGAATTTTCGACAAAATAGTCTACGCAATCATACATTTTGTCTCTGGTATCTTCGAGTTTCTTCTTGTATAAAAGAAGTTGAATGTATAATCTTCTGACTGCATCATAACTTTCTGTAAGTTCATCAGACCATTTCTTTGATGTCCTTTTTAAATTCTTTAACGCATCAACAACTTCGAAAATATTGTTGGCTGATGATATCTTATCATCTGTCAAGGCTTCAATGTCGCCCGGCTGTGGAATTGCCCTGCCGAAAATTTGATACACAAGGTCATCATCTGTTAAATCCCTTGTCTCTTCATCTTTGCCCTCAATCCTTTCTTCGCCGGTTTCTAGGTCTCTTACAACATCAATTTTTCTGCCACCTAGCCCCTCTAAAAAGCCTTGAGATTGCTTATAACCCACTTGCTGTTTTGCACTTACAACCATCTTTTCAAGGTTAGTACTGTCCTCTTCGTACTTGACATAATAGTCATTGTACGCAATTAGTGCTCCATTGCAAATATCTGTAAACTCTAGAAGTGCAAGCCTCTCTTTTTTGCCCATCTCAATTACAGACTTTCTGTATTCACGAATGGCTTTTATTGTGTCTTTCGCAGATAGGTTTTTGTCGTTTATAAAACCCAAAATCGTTTCTTCGCTTTTTTCGATAAAATCATCTTCATCTGGTGGCATTAGAACTTGTTTCATTGCCTTTGCAAAACCAGTGTCTCCGAGTTTTTCGCAAAGAATTTTGTAGTCCTCTGTAAGTTCTTCGTGGTCCTCTTTTATAACTTGCATTGCCCACAAGGCTTCTGCTCGCATTTCGAATATGTCTGTTACCGACTCCATTTGCCCGTAAAGTTCGCTGACTGTTAGCATTTCATCAAAATATTCTCTTGCAGGGGTTCCCGTTTGAAAATCTGCAAGGGCAAATCTGTCTTTGTCTTTGAGTGCCTTTTCAATGATTATCTCAACTGGAGATTTGTCGTTTTTGCCTCTCTTTAAGTTGCTTGCCTTTAAAAATTCTTCGTGCACAATACTCATTAGGTCAATCGCACTTTCAACTTCTGCTCCCTCTGGGGCACTGATTTTCGCACTTCTGCTCTTTAAATATTTTTGCATTGATTTTACTTTTTGACTGCCCGCTATTGTCTGTCTCGAGTTTTCAATAACACTTAGAAAACTTGCCATATTCACAATTCGGTCAGCCATATAACTTTGTGCTTCTCTGTCCTCTGAAACATCTCCAATCAATTTACTCAAACTTAGGTTTGAGCCATCTTTATATGTCGAGAATAGTTTTACAAAATCTTTTGCATTGTCTTGAACTTCCGCGTCCAATAGTTCACCATCAACTAATTTTGCAAACGACTCTTTGTAGAATTGATTGTATAGAATTATCGCGTCTTGAACTGCTTGTTTTATTCGCTCCGTTCTTGATTTTGACCTTTCTTGTCTTGCCTCTCTTTCTTGAAGCCTTTTCGTTTCCTCGCTTTCCCTTTGCAAGTTTCTCTCGAATACCATAGTCTCTGATGCTGTGATTTTTTCATCAAATCTTTCTTCAATTGCCTCGCACCACTTAACAGAAAGGGCATTGAATCTTGCATCTGTTAGAGATGAGGCAATCTTTGACAAACTTTCAAAAAGTTTTTCATTCATTGGTATGTTTGATATGTTTATATTTCTTGACTGACCGCCAAAATATGTGATTGCTGAATTTACAACAAGTGATAGGTTTTTGCTTGACTCTCTTTCAACCTCTAGGAGTTCTTGTAGTTTTTTAAGTTCTGAGCCAGTGAGCGTACTTTTTGAGTACTCTTCCATCACCGCCCTTTCATATCCAAGCGTAGCAATATGTTTCACTGCATTGTTTCTGATTTGCATAAACTCACGGAATACATATGGCTGTTTTGCTCTTACCTCATCAAGTTTGCACGCAAATCTTAGGTGATTTAAATATGCCTCTGTCGCACCAATTGTTAAACCCTTTAATTGAGACAACGACAACGAGTCGGTCATCTTTGGACTTTCAAGTTCACTTTCTGCGTAGTTTAAAAACATAGCAACATATGCTACCGCTGGCCTACTCAATCTGTGATAACTTATTTTGTCGCCAAAGTCAATAAACCAATCATATGCCCTGCCCGATTTTACACCTTTTGTGATAAACTTTTCATTCTCACCACCATAGAAGTTTGACATAAAATCACGAAGTGGTCGAATGTCTCCACTTGGTATATTTCTGTCATCATAATTTGCTGTGCGTAATTCGCTTTGGTCTGTTATACACATTGGAATTGGCACCGCTCTTACAGTTGAAACAGTTTCAATATTTTCCGCTGAATGAGTCTTTTGGTCAAGGCCCCCATTAACACTTGCATCAATGTAATCATAAAAACAATGTGGGGTCTCAATTTGGTCGTGATACATCTTCCTTTTAATGGTTTCCCTTGTCGCACCACCTGTCATATAGTACGCAACATTACAATTCAAAATTCGGTTGTAGCAAATTAAGTATGGTCGCCTTACCATTATCTCAGTTTCGCCAACCATTTTTGGTGTTCTTGCTTGAAGTTCACCACCATTCTCAAACACCGGAATAGTCCCGTTGTTCATATATTCAAGAATTGGCGAGTCATCTCTTAAAAACACAATTTTTGTCTTTCTTAAGTTGGTAAACATCTCGCCAGTGTAGCGAATAAATTGCTCTAAATTCATAAAAATCCCCCTTGTTTTTATGCACTAAAACGCAAACAGCCCTTATTTGCTTGCATTTCTGTTCTCATTTTGTGATATTATATCATACTTTTTTTAATTTTTCAAGGGGGTAGCCTTATATTATTTGTGCTATTTGTAACAATTTTGCAAAATTTTACAATTTTAATTTACAAAAACCAAAAACTGTTTTAGGTTTTGAATATAAACTCTTTTTGTGCTAAAATATGACATAATTGCACACAAAAAAACACCCCTCAAATTTAGCATTTGAGAGGTGTAATTTTTAATCTTGGTCTTGGTCCTCATTATTTAATATATTATCTAGTATCGAATATTTTTCAATACCTACGCCACCTGAAACATAGTTCCCCATTCTTTTTCTAATACTTTCAATATAACCAAGTTTTGCACTCCAATTTTTGTACAGGCTATCATATGCTTTTGGTACACCCAATGGGCTGAAAACAACTGATGCACCTTGTGCACTCTTCTTTATTCTGTACTCCTCAATCCTTTTAACGCCTTTTACTAGGTAATCATATACGCTATCTGAAACAGTTACACCTGCCCCTGCAATCTTTTCAATTAGCCCACAAAGACTTTCGCACTCCATCACTTTGTCTATAACATCATCTTTGGAGTCTGATTCATTATATATTGTCCCCTCATACTCGGCAGTAAGCATAACCTCATATTGCACTTCAAACAAAATAGGTGTTACGTGATGTCTGAATACTTTATAAAGATGTTGGTCTTGCATAACTTGCCCAATATTACTATTAACATCTTCTTGTGTAAGTTTTGCAAGCGACAAATAAGTACCGTCCATATCTCTATTGACATCTGCAAGAGAATATCCCTTTTGGTTGCCACTGCTAAAATTCAACCTTGAAAGCACGATGTCAAAGGTTAATCTTTTTGACACTTGGTCCTCTGGACCTTTTCGGGTTGGAAGATTTGACACATACTCAGTTAATCGTTTTGCTAATAGCCAAGAAACACCATCATAGAACTCTTTATCCTCTGCAAATCTTTCACTGTTAGACTTTTTTGCAAGTTGTTGAAGTCCTTTTTCGACCTCTCTTGAAAGTACTCTGTCCCCGTTTTTAAATACTGGTCTGTAATTGCATAAATATAGATTTCTGTAAGTATTTAAACTCTCAGGGAAATCCCTTAGTTTGAGCCAAACTTTTAATAACTCTGCATAAAGTTCTTGTACTTGTGCATAGTCTGATTCAAGCATATTTTTCCATTCTTCGCAATTTTCGGCAATATAAGACAATTTTACAGACAGTTCTTCAAGCGTTTCAGAATCTGAAACTGCACTGTATAATTTCTTGGCATATACCGCAGGCTGTACAATACTTCTACTAATAAACACATCTACTAGGTCTGTATCTGTTATTTTATCATCAAACTCATCTTCTTCTATCTCAGTTGCTCCCGTTTTGGCATTATCGTAATTATGCCTTTTGATGCCTTTGAATTCACACCCATCTAAAATTCCAATATCGCTTGGAATACCAAGTTCTGATTTCACCTTTTCAACTAACTCGCCCGCAGATTCTTTTAAAAATTGACATCTTTCAGCATAATCAACTAAAAACTTTTGATAGGAAGCAAAATTGTGGTGGAATTTTAGCATCATTTCTTGTCTTTCAGCACACGCTGTTACTACTTTTTCAACCAACTTATTTAGCATTTCGCTTGTATGGTCAAGGTCAACTTTTTGCGTGGTCAATAATGTGTAAACATCTTTTTCTGCATTTTTTACAACCTCTTCAAGCGACCTTGGTGGCATAATTATATGTTCAATAAACTTTCTCAACTCATCACTATACGACTCAACAACTGCGTTCGCTGACATATAAAGTGCAACATATGCCTTTCGAATTTCCTTTATTGCCTCTCTTGCAGTCTTGTGAGTATCCACAATTCCATATATTCTTTCAATTCTTTCAGAGGCCTCTTCAACTTCTGCAACCTCTTTCATATAAACACTCACAGCCTTTGAGTCCGGAGACAAGTCGGCTTGTGCGAACTTGTCTTTTTGTTTTAGTGCTTTTTGAATAATACTTGCATATGTGCCATCTGCAAATGATTCATCAGCCATTTTACCTTTTAGAGTATATCTCGCTCTGTGAAGTTCGGTGTGGATAAGATTCAATAATTCAAGAGCGCTTGTCGCAGACTCATCACTTTCGCCCGCAACCTCTTTCGTCTTGCCTGAAATAAATTGTTCAAGTGCAAATGCGCGGGCGTTGCTTTCAATATCTTCTTTTGAACTTCTTATCATTGGGATAAACTTTGTTATGTTCATTATGCCAGACAATATTTTCTCTTCAATTGGAGTTGGCGTTTCTTCTTCTATCATTTCACGAATTGAATTGTCGCCATTGACAAAAGATGAATATGTCCCAATTAAGTCATCAGCCCTTTTTATCGCGGTGTCGCTTATAAGACCAGAGTTTTGCATTCGTATAAAGTAACCGGTAAATTTTTGTGTGTAAAGTTTAATTGCCTCTTCCACATTCGCCTTAACTAGTTCTGCTTTTGTCTTTTGTGCTTGCTCTCTTTTAAGCCTTTCCTTTCTGCGTCTGTCTGCCTCTTGCTCTCTTTGAGTCTTTATTCTTTCATTGTTTGCTTTTATCCTCATATACTCTTGGTCTATATATGAAAGATTTTCCATAGAGAATGTCCACATAATTTCCTCTGCGTGGCGGTTTGTAGATATTTCACCTAGTGCATTAAAAATATCTTTTGCAAATGGTGCTGTTGACATATCTACTTTTATTGGCAAAGAATTTACATAACTTGCAATAGCATTGGTTACAAGTTTTATTTCGCTTTCAATCTCACCCTCTAAGTTTAGTAGTTCTTTCAAGTTTGCCTCTACCTTTGGTGCTAGATGATAACGAGAAAGTTTCCCCATTACATCTGAAACAAATTCTTGCCTTGTTGGTCTGCCAAAAGAATAGTTCCTTGCCTCGATATACATATTGAATACTCGGGAGTTGGTTTTTCTCAATTCTTCTAACTTTTGAATATATTGCAGATATTTTACATATACACTGCAACTATCCATTAAAAGTGGTTTCATCATATCAACCTGCGAAGCGTCTTGCAATCTTCTCTCCGCTATTACCTGCTTTGTCCAGTTGATAAATAACGCTAGATACATTATTGCAGGTCTACACGACTGATAATTGTATTGAATTTCGCCATTTTTCTTTTCAGTCTTTACAAGCATAAAATACCTGTCCTTTCCATTGTGCACAGTTTTGGTGGTCTCATCTTCATAAATTCCACCATAAAACTTTTCTAAAAATGAACGAACATCTCCCACTTCGCTTGACTTGAACTCTGCAACTGAGTAGTCCATTGGATTTATAATGCTTGAGTAGTCTAATATTTCAGAAAAAATTGGAATTCCTTGACTCACATTTACAGTTGATATACTGTCTGCTGTGTGGGTATCACTGTCAAACTTGTTGTTTACTGAACTTTCAATAAATGAATATATAGAACTTGGAGTTTCAACAAATTGATAATTTTGCTTTTCATCTATCTTCTCTTTTGTTGTGCTGGCTGTCATAGGATACAAAACTTTACAGCCAAGTCTTTTGTTATAGCAAATAAGATATGGGCGTTTTGCAATATAATCTTCACCGTTTGAACGCTTTTTCACCGTGTGAGTAGAAAGTGTTGCTCCATTATAAAATACCGGGATTTTTCCGCCATTGATAAAATTATCTAAGAGTTCACCATCTCTTAGATTTAAAATTTTTGCATCTTGAATCATTTTTGAAAACTCACCAGTATATCTGTGAAGTTCGTTTATATCCATATTGTCCCCCATTTGACTGGCAAAATAATTTTTGCCGATAATTACTCGTGGAGTTATTATATCATACTAGTTTAGTTTTTTCAAGATACAATTCAAAATTTAATTGGTCAAAAAGCATAATTTTTGCTAACAACCTTGACTTTTTGAGTTCTCTGTGCTATCCTCTATAACACTACAAATTTAGGAGAATGTTTTATGAAACAAAATTGGTCTACACCAATTACCGAAAAAGAATTTATTAATTTTATCAACCACCAACTTCTAGAGGGCTATTACATTCTTGATGAAGCGAGAGTGAACGGTAAACAATGCGAAAGATATTCAGATGACTATGGCAAATATTTTGAGGTTACTATTGATTCATACTATATGGACGAAGATGGCACACCTCATGATGAATTTATAGATTTAAGACTTGGTCAATTTGGAAGCCTTGACGCTATTCCAAACGCAGATGGTTGCACAATCTCTGTTGCAGATAATTTTGCAAACCTTGAAAGCCTTAATCAGTACAGCGTAAGAGATATTATTGTAATCAACTGGATAAAGTACCTTGCGCAAAGGAATGCAGGCAGAACAAACTCTAGGGGTCAAAGTTATTTCGAGGACCTAACTTCAAGAATTTCAAGAAGAGTGATGTCTAAAAAGTTATGGCTTGAAAGACAAAAAGAAAGAGAACTTCAAGAGTTTGAAAAACCATATATGCGCACGCTTGGACTTTTAGGCTCTTCCGCACCATACTCGCCAATGAGCAGATTAAACGACGCCCATAAACAATTAATCAATTTCAATCTTGAAGAACAAAGGGCAGTTTATGAAGAAAATAGTGATGAATTTTTTTCTTAATAGTTAAAATTGTCAAAATAAAAAACACCGAAAGCATTAGTTTTTGCTTTCGGTATTTTCATTTTAGTTTTACAAAATAAGTGAACTTGGCACTTCATCATAATAAATTCGAAGTGTGTTCATTGCTCTTGTTGATGCAACATAGAACAACTTTTTGTTCTTCTTGTTATAGTTGTCCTCATTCGCTTTTGGAATTAAAACAACATCAAACTCTAAGCCCTTTGCCATATAAAGTGGCAATACCATTATTTTTGTGTTTACAAAGTCGTTATTTCCATCAATCATAAAGGTAAATTCTTTGCCAGCTTTTGTTCTTGATAGCGACCTTTGGAACTCCCTGCACTCTTTTGCTGTTTTGAATATTACCGCAACGGTGTTGTCCTCTGTCTTTAACTCCCTTGCGTGTTTTACAAGTAGACTTTTGTCGCCAAGCGATACATCTTGGTATCTTGTAACTTCTTCACCGTGCCTTTCAAGTTGGTTTTTGCTTGTTGGTGCTTCAATTCCAACTATTCTGTTTGCAAACTTGTTGATTTCAACCGTACTTCTGTATGTCTTTGTTAGGTATTGTGTCTCAACCCTGTTGTTTTGCACCCTGTCCTCACGAAGAACACTTAATATGCTTTCGTAGTTTGAGTAGTTTACAAATGGCATAATAGATTGGTTCAAGTCGCCAAGTATGGTGATTTGTGCATTTTTGAATACATTTGAAATAAGTTTGTATTGCACAAGTGAATAATCTTGTGCCTCATCAATTACAACTTGCTTAATTCCTGTTTGCGAAACTGTTCCTGTTACCCTTTCCTTTAAGTATAAGTATGCCATAACATCTTCGTATGGAATTGTGCTTTTTTCCAGTTGTTCATTTGTGTAGTCAAATATCTCTTTCAAATCTTTGATTGATAGTCTTTCTTGCTTGCTTGTTCCAAGTTCGTTGTAGATTGTTTGCACTCTTTCAATGAACTTGTTTAAATCACTGTAAAGTTCGGTGTAAATTGCTTTCGCTCTTATCTTTTTGAGGTTTGCTTTTAATAGTTTCTCAAGTTTGTTTTTGCCTTTTGCATTCTTTACAAGTCTGACACTTGCAATTGATAATACTTTTTCTGCAACAAGTTTTGCTTGCTCATAAATTCGCATTGTTGAGTTTGATAGGTTGTTGTCAACAAATCTTATCAAGAACTCGCTGTTTGCCATTATCTCGCCATCAATTTCAATGTCTTTCTCAATTCCAAGCAGTTTGTATTTTGTTTCCTCTAAAAAGTTTTCAAGTAGTTTAATGTAGCCCGGCCAGAATTTAAAGCGAATTGATTTATAAAATGGTGTCTTTTCATTTAAGAAAAGTTCTTCGTAAATCTCATTCATATTGCTTTTTATCTTGAACTCACGAGTGTACGCTTGAACATAATCATAGAATGTTGTCTGATAAACATTATCCTCTCCCATCTGTGGAAGTACATCACTTATGTAATCACTGAATGCCTCATTTGGCGACAAAATAAGCATATTTGTCTTGTTCAAGTTCTCTTTATCTGCATACAATAAATACGCAATTCTGTGAAGTGCAACAGAAGTTTTTCCCGAGCCTGCTGGTCCTTGTACCGCCAAAATATCAATATCTTGCTTACGGATAATCTTGTTCTGCTCTTTTTGAATGGTCGCAACAATGTTACGCATTTTGGTCGAGCCGGCAGTAGATAACAATTTACTCAAAACGCCATCAACAACTTGGGTGTTTGTGTCAAAAATTTCAACAATTCTGTCGCCCTCAATCTTGAACTGCCTTTTAAGTCTTATTGTTCCGTTTACAACCGTTCCATCTGGAAGTGTGTAACTAGCTTCCCCTATTTCCGCATCATAAAATGGGCTACAAATTGGAGCACGCCAGTCATATACATAAAACTCTGAGCCATCTTTTAGGCTTGCAATTCCAAGATATACCGGAATTACTTCTGTTCCATCATCAAAATCTATTCTTGCAAAATAAGCACTGCCTTGCATTCTGCGATATGCCTTTAATGTCTTATCGCTTTGCAAAACTCCTCTGTTCAACTGCCTTACACTTTCGTGTATGTTAATCCAGTCATCAGCCTCTGTACTGCCCTCTTCCCAAATGTATTTCATTGCAACTTTTATGTCGCTTTCAATTTGGTCCTTTGCGAGTTCCTTTTTCTCAATCTCTTTGTTTAGTACATAAAGCACCGATTTTAAATAATCCATTTCCGCTCTGTGTTCTTGTTTTGAAATCATAAAAGTTGTTTCTCCCATTTTTTATCGTTGATAACTAAAGCAATACGCCCCACTATCTTTTATGTTATTTTACCACATTAGTTGTATTAGTTGCAAACACTTTTTCGCATATTATAACATATATTATTTTGAATTTTTTTGGCGAATTTCATACATAAAAAACAGACCGGGAGAAAGTTCTCTCAGTCTGTTTGTTTTCCTTGATTTTTTATAGTTCTTTGCAAGTCATTTTTTTGTATGTTCGTTTGAGTTTTACAATCTTTTTTATGTCTACATTTCTTTTTGCAAGGAAAACCCCGCCATTTTTGTGTTTGTTTTTGTATAAAATATTCCAAATGTATATGCCATTAAAGTTGTTTGAAAGTGTCGCCATAAATGAAATCATTGTTGGAAGAAGTGCAAGCGATAATCCCGCACCGCTTGTGAATATCTGACACCCCCAAAGGGCAATTCCTCCAATATTGCACATCATATAGAAAAACCAAGTTTCAAAAAACCTTTTGTTTCTTGCAAGGTCGCCAACTATACAGCCCGATATACTTACCGCATTAAATAGTGCAAATTGTTGTTTTAATCCAAATCTTAAAAGTGCCCAAACCGAACCAATTATTCCAAGTGCAAGCGATACATATTTTAAAAGTTCAACACCATTCATTTTGTTGACCGTGTCAGCAGTGCCATCTTCAGCGTTCTTTCCCCAATTGATATAGCCAATTATTCCAAGAGGTATATATAATAGCACATTAATTAATACTTCACCCCAAACTTTTTGGTAAATTGCTATCGCTACATATACAAGCATACTGACAGTGGACAAAATCAATCCAAACCTTATACCCTTTGCAACCAAATTGTTTGCTGTCATACATAGCCATAAATTCATAACACTTGTTACTAACAGCAAAATATCAATTGTTTTCATCTCTGTGAAAATTGGTACAAGTATTAGGCACAATAACCCAAGCACAAAAAATGTTGGATACCAAAAAAATTCAAACTTCCCAGTCTTTCGCATTAAATATTCAAGCGACTCTGACTGAATCTTTCTTGTTGCTTCACGACTCATACTCATTTTGCCATTTGCTGATGAACTTTTGATTGCACCATCATAGTTGGTCTTTGAGACAAACTCTGACCTGTGGTCGCCAGTCGTGTCAATCTTCTTCCTTTTTACATCAACAACCAATCCGCTTAACTGCCTTTCACCTTTTGCTCCAACTGAAACAGTGTTTCTGCTGGTCGGAAGATTATGCTTTTTCTTGTAGTCTCTTCCATCAAATGGAGTTTGCACCATTACTGCTTGCCTCCTATATATTCAATAGTCGCCCTATTATTATACCAATTATTATAATTTATTTCATAAAAAAATCAAAGCAATTTTTCACCGCTTTGATTTTTTTGTTTGTTTTTACATTCCAAGAGTAGGTGCCTGACCTTGTTGTTGCATCGTTGTTGTTCTATTTCTTTGCTGTGAAATCTCTCTCCTAACTTCTTCTTGCGCTTTCTCTTTTACTGGTTTTTGAGCAATCAATGCTTGGTTAACAGCCTTTTCTTTTTCTGGGTCACCTTTTGCCGCCCTTCTTGCATCGGCCTGTAATTTCGTGATATAATACTGATTTCTTGTTTGACCGGATTTTAACTTAACAGTTCCTGTAACCCTTGTAAGATGTTGAATCGATTCAGGCGATAGCGTTCCTATTACTTCTGGATTAACTGCAATTAATCTTTCAAGGTTGTTTGCAACCATATTTGATTTGCCATCGGGTTTTACTCCGGCAAGTTTTATGATTTCTTGGTTGCGTTTAAGCGATAGGTCAACCTTTCCATTTGCATCTTTTACCCAAGTAACACCAACTGGTGCTGTCTCTATTTGACTTTGAGCAACTTTCGCTTTACGCTTGATAGCCTTTGCTGGTGCAGAAGATATTTGTCTTGACACCAATCTATCCGCCGTGCCTAGTTGTATGCCCATATCCATTGAAATCGCTTTTGCTGCTCTAATTTTATCTTGCGCTATTTCCTCATTTGTTTTACCACCCAACCCTTGCGTTGCTGTTGGAGCATCTATAACTCTCTTCTTCTCTTCTTTTGGAGTCTCTTTTTCAGTATTAGTTGCGGTTTGGTTTCCTTTTTTAACTTCTTCACCAGTCTCCACAACTTTTTGTTCTCCTACGACAGTTGGTTCTTCTGATTGCTTAGCAGGTTCTTCCTTCTTAACCTCTGGTTGTTGAGCAGGTTTCTCTTCCTCAACCTTTGGTTGTTGTGGCGTTTCTGGTTGTTGAGTAGGTTCTTCCTTCTTAACCTCTGGTTGCTTTTGTGTTTCCGGTTGCTTAGCAGGTTCTTCCTTCTTAACCTCTGGTTGTTGAGCAGGTTTCTCTTCCTTTTTCTCCTCTTCCACAACTTCTTCTACAACCTCTTCTTCAACCTCTTCTTCTACTTCTTCCTCTTCTACAACTTCTTCTGGCTGTTTTTCCTCTGGATGTTGAGTAGGTGTCTCTTCCGCTATCTGTGGTTGTTTATTTTCTGGTTGTTCAGATTTCTTTTCCTCAGCCTTTGGTTGCTTTGGCGTTTCTGGTGGTTTATTCTCTGGTTGCGGATTAGTATTGGTTGCTGTACTTCCTGGATTTGTGTTTGTTGGTTGCTGATTGGCATTCGTTGGTTGCTGATTGGTATTCGTTGGTGATTGTGCCTGCCCTTGCTGCTCGGATTGTTGTTGCAACTGTTTTAACCACGCAAGATCATTCTTCTTTTGGTGAATTTTTTTCTCTGCTCTTGCAATTTCAATTTGAGATGCCCTTACCTGTCTTTGACCAACTCTTGCACGATATCTTGCAAATTCAAAATTTCTTTTAGCAGTTTTTAGTTTTTTGTGGAAAAGAACAAAACCAATTATTTTTACAATCCAACCAGCCTCTTTCGTCCTACCCTCTAAATCTCTTATAATTTCTTGCTGATACATCTGCTCATCTCGGGCATCTTCAATTTGAATTTGCTCAATGTTTACATCGTGCTCATAGCCAATTTTCTCTGTTTGCAGATAGTGAATTTCACTTTCTAACTTTGCTATTTCATTCTTATATGGCATAAAATTTTTCTCCTTTAAAACCCTACATCGTAGTATTCTTGGACATAACTTTCAATAATTTGAGCATCGGTTTCAGTTGAACCTCTTTGCCTTGCTTCTGAAAGATAGTCTTCTGCGCTTGGTCTGTTGTAATATTTTTCCCTGCGTTCTCTCGCTCTTCTAAGTTCCTCTTCGGTCTTTCTTACAGGAATAAAACATTCTACTCTTTGTCCATCCGGAGTCTTCTTTATAACCTTTCTGAATCCCAACTCTCTGTAATTTTCTCTTACATAAGCAGCATTTTCTGGGTCCTCTTGCTCAAAAGCCTCCCACTCTTCTATCGCAATCAAATCTCTTTGTCTTGCAATTTTTTGTTGAATTTGACTTTCAATATCTTCTTCAAACTCTACTCCATCTGAATTTATGTCTTGATAATCGCTCATTTCATTTTCTCTCCTTTATTTTATTTAACTACCTAGTCCTCAATCTTTCCATTTTGCATAATTTGCTCAACCATTGCAATATAGTCTTTTATTATATCCTCAGCGCTTTCGCCAGTCCTTGCTACTTCTGCCTCTATATACTCTTTGGTGAGTTCTGGAAGAGAATCTAATGCCGCCCTTTTCATTAATTCATCTTTTATTTCATCACCATCCGAACTTGGTACAAATAAGACATCTTGTTGCTCTCCGTTCTCACCCTCAACAACCATATTCACTCCTGCCCAGTCTCCTGCAAGATTCTCTTCCGCACCCGGCCAAATCTCTTCATCTATTTCACGAAACTCTTCATCCAGTTTAAACTTTTCTATGTCGTATAAACTTATTTTCTCTACTGCCAAAATAAATCCCCTCCAATTTATATTTTGTTTTCTTAATTATAACACTCTAAAACATATA
>JAZNEY010000084.1:0-11441 GCA_045588795.1 Clostridia bacterium
TCAATACAACAGTTACAATCGAGAAGATTTTTTAAAATTTATAAATGACCGCACAGGGCTTTCATTAGATCAAAATTTTATAGACATATTATTTGAAGAATTATCAGCATTTGCTCCTGAAAATTTAGAAAACGAAAAACAAACCCTTGAATATTTAAAGGGTAAATACGAATTAGTAATTTTAACGAATTATTTTAAAGATGTTCAATCAAACAGGCTTAAAAAAGCTGGTCTTTTACAATATTTTTCTGATGTTTTTGGAGAAGATTGCCCAAAGCCAAACAAAGAGTCATACATTGGCGCTTGCGGAAATCACAACCCAAAAGAATGTATTATGATTGGCGACAACTTTAAATTTGACTATCTAACCCCAAAAGAATTTGGTTTAAAGTCAATTTGGCTCACAAAAAAAGAGCAATCAAATAAAGCAGATATAATAAATGACATTAGTGAGTTAAAAGATATTCTGTAAAATCAACAATATCTCCCGCACCCAAAATCAAAATTTTATCATTTGGCTTTGCCAGTCTTGAAAGTGCCTCAGACAATAAGTCATAAGTTGGAATATAATAACAAGCCCCACCATTTTTATTGATGTGAAAACATAGATTTTCACTTGATATATCTTTGATGGGGTTTTCTCTTGCCGGATAAATCGGAAGCAAGATAGTTCTGTATGGTTTTGACAGCACATTTATAAACTCTTCCCAAAGTTTTTTTGTTCTTGAATATGTATGAGGCTGAAAAACGACAAACAAATCTCCTTCCGTGATTGAAAGTGTCTCATTTATAACCGCATTAATTTCATCTGGGTGATGAGCATAGTCGTGAATAATGTCAGCATCATTTATTTTTGTTATGTACTCATACCTTCTTTTAACTCCATCAAATGATGCCATTGTTTTTCTTATAGAGAAATCATCAAGCCCTACTTGTTTTGAAATTATTATAGACACTAGTGCGTTGTATAAATTATGTTCTCCAACCATTGGAAGATAAATTTCGCTTATTGTACTTCCAAAATACAAGCAATCAAAAACTTGTTTTCCGTTTGCAAGTTTTCGTTTCGCAGATATATAAACATCAGCATTTTTGTTAAAAGCAGAATATGTTATAACATTATATTTTTTACAAACTTCACTATAAATTGAATGCAAAAAACTATCATCTATATTTAAAACTACTATTCCTCCAGTCTTAACTTTATTTATAAAAGATAAGAATGAGTTTTTAATATTTTCAACTGTTTTAAAATAATCTAGGTGATCATCTCCAACATTTAAAACTACCGCAATATCGGATTTTAAATTTAAATAACTATCATAATATTCACAGGCCTCTGTTACAAAAATATTTCTGCTTTCGCCAAGTTTATAATTCGAGTTAATATTTTTTGCAACTCCCCCAATATGACAAGATATATCCATTCCCGCACCTAAAAGCATATGAGATGTCAGCGAAGTCGCTGTCGTTTTTCCGTGTGTGCCACTTATTGCTATTGTTTTTTTGAAACCTTTCGCAATTAATCCTAACGCCTCACCCCGTGAAACAATTTGCAAACCGTTGTTTTTTGCATAGATGAATTCCGGATTATCCTCTTTTATTGCAACAGAAAAAATGAAACTGTCTGGGCAGGCCTCAGAAATTCCAATATCATTAAGATTTGAATATGTTTTTATCCCGCAAGCATTCAAACTTTCAACTTCTTGTCCACAAATCTTTTCATCTGAGCCATAAACAATATGTCCCTCTTCTTTCAGTATTTTTGCAATCGCAGACATACTTATTCCGCAAACACCTGCAATATAAACCTTTAAACCAATACCTTTTATCATACTTTAATATATGAAAAGAGACACTAGTTAAGTGCCTCTTTTATAAACAATTCTTTCTCTTCTTTTGACATATGTTTTATTTTGTATTCAAGTTTTGATGCTTCACTTCGGCTATCAACTTCTATAACCTTTTCAACCTTTGTTGGTTTATGCACCCTTGTATATTTTGCGCCTTTCTTAGGCTCATTTAAGTGTTCGTTAAATCTTCGTTCTATATCAGTTGTGATGCCGGTATAAATACTACCATCACTACATCTAAGCATATACACAAAATATTTTGACATTTTATTTTTCCATTAATCTTAATTCTTCTATCATTTTCTTGTAATAATTAAACGCACTTTCAAATGTCGCTTCGTTTAGAATGTCTACTCCTGCAATTTTTAATAATTCACTTGGTCGCTTTGAACAGCCTCCTGATAAAAATTCAATATAGTTATCCACTGCACCTTGACCATTTTTCTCAATGTTTTCAACAATTGCAAGCGCTGAGATGTAACCAGTTGCATACTTAAATACATAGAATGGTCGATAAAAATGAGAAATTCTACTCCACTCATATTTTGCAAACTCGTGAATTTGAGTTTCCTTTCCAAAATATAATTCCAACAACTCTTGATAATAATTGTTTAATTCCTCAAAACTTAGTGGCTCATTTGAAGCAATCTTTGAGTGCGCAAAATACTCAAATTCACTAAACATAGTTTGGCGAAATACCGTCGCGTAAAAGTTTTCTAAAAAACTTGAAATTAAAAACTTTCGTGTTTCTTTATCTTTTTCATTTTTTAATAAACTTTTAAATAATATAATCTCGTTTACAGTTGAAGCAATCTCCGCAACAAATATTTCATAATCACACTTTTCGTGAGGTTGACATTTTTCACTATAATAACTATGCAAAGAATGTCCCATCTCGTGTGCTATTGTGCTTATGTCGTTATAAGTAGATTTGTAGTTTAATAAAACAAACGGGTTTCCTGTCTCAGTTGAAACTGAGAATGCACCAGACCTTTTTCCGGCATTCGGATAAACATCTATCCATCTGTTGTTATAGGCTTTTTTTAGAACATCACAATATTCTTCACCAAGAACACCTAAAGATTTAACAACAATGTCATATGCATTATCATATTCAAGATTGAATTTTTTAGCATTCCCCATTGGGGCATAAGCATCATAAATATTAAATTCATTAAGTCCAAGTATGTTTTTCTTAACAGTAACAAAATCATAAAAACTTGTCATATTTTTATGTACCGCATTAATCAATGCATTATATACACCCTCTTCAACTTCTTCATTAAATAGTCTCATAGAAAAACAGTCTTTGTGCTTATATGTCTTTGCGTAAAAATCAGATTTTTTTAAGTGATTAACATAGTTTACGGAAATTGTTTTGTTTACCTTTGAAAAACCCTTTAGAAGTTTTTCGTGTGCCTGCTTTCGTATTTCTTGATCTTCATCACGAATAAAGACTCCATATGTTGCCTGATTTAAAACCTGTTTTTCACCGCTTTTATATTCAATCGGCTCAAACTCTAGTTCATTATCTGTAAGCATATCATATACAGCACTGAAATCTGCAAACGCACCCATTTCTGAAATTATTTTTTCTTCACTTTCACTTAGTGTATGTGGCTTATCTTTTAAGATTTTTTCGAATATTCGATTATATCTTTCAAGCGATTTATCTTCTTTTAATGCAATCAAAAAATTATCATCTAGTTTTGCAAGCTCGGGCTCAACGAAACTTGACACCGCAGAAATTTTCACACATAAATTATC
This sequence comes from Clostridia bacterium, assembly GCA_045588795.1. GTDB lineage: Bacteria > Bacillota > Clostridia > Christensenellales > UBA1242 > UMGS1908. The sequence continues at coordinate 3,621 of JAZNEY010000084.1, forward strand.
AACTCTTTCAACCGCTTTAATATTTTCTGCATCTAGCGAATTTGACTCATACTTCAAAAATGTGTATAAGTTTGCTCTTGCAAGTTTTAATTCTAGTTCACGACTAAAATCAAAATATTCTACAATTTTTTCTTTTGTGTTTAGTTTACCTTTAAATTTTTCAATAACAGGTATTTGTGATTGAACTTCTTCTATTATTCTCAAAAAGGACTCGTCGCTGTCCAAAACAAGCGACAAGTCCCATATATATTTTTCGTTATTATTATTTTTTTCTTTGCTCATTCTATATCAAATCTCCAATAATCTTGTCTAGGCTATCTTTTGGATTTAGTGCTTCATCAATATTGAAACCACCCTCTGCTGGTTTTTGTAGTTCGGAAACAAACACCATCTGATTTTTTAATTTACTCATCATTCTTTTGTATCCCTCTTCACTTTCATCAGATAATGAATATTCTGGAACCTCACTTGACTTTGCGCTTTTTGTCCCAAGCCATTCCTCATCTGTTAGTTGTTTTTTCTTTCTTGACCTTGGCAAAACTTTATCTGACTTTTTATTCTTTGTGCTTCCAACTTCAATTAATTGGTCGACTAAATCACTCAGTTCTGATGAAAACAACTCAGCACCCCCCTCACCTTTAAGTTGTGGAGTGGCCTCGATTAATTCTTTAAAATAGTTAACCCACTTGTAGCCAAATTGGCGAACTTTCTCAATCATAATATTCATTTGAATTTCGTGGTCTTTTTGAGCCTCTTTTGCAATTTTAGTTGCCTCATTCATAGCCTTGCTCATCATCTTGAACTTTTCAGAATTATCATTCGTTCCTCTTTTTAGATCATCAATTTCTTTTTTTAATTCGATTATCCTGTCTTTTTGTTCACACATTGTAATTTCAGAAGATGACAACATCTTCTTTACATATTCTTCCACTTCTGCGCGTGTAAATGTTCTCTTAAACTGATTTTTTTCCATTAACTAATTCCTCTCTAACTTTCCTTTTTTGAATTATTGTTGAAACAATTATGAATATAAATATTCCAAGCCCAATTAAAACCATTATTCCACTCATAATTTTTGATATTGGAGCAACTCCAAGTCTTAGTATGTAGTTTTCATCTCGAAATCCTTCAAGAATAAATCTTATGGTTCCATAGTAGCATAAGTATGTTGCAACAATTAGACCATTTCTTCGCTCTTTTATAGTAAACAATGAAATAAGCAAAACAAACCCAAGCAAATTTAAAACAAACTCATAAAAGAACAATGCATAGTGCCATGTACCATAAATGTCTACCGCAAATGGAAACCATTGCAAACTTTCATTGGTTACAACTTGACCATAAACCTCTTTGTTAAAATAATTTCCCCACCTACCTATCGCCTGTCCAAGAATTACAAGTGGAGCTAGCAAATCTAGCATAAATAAATAACTCTTCTTTTTTATTAACGAGAAAATTAAAAGTCCCGTAGCCCCACCAATAAGTCCACCAATTATACTCATTCCGCCATCACGAAACCTAAAAAAGTCCGTTATAGATTGACCTGGGTCAAAAAGGACAGAAAAAAGCCTTGCACCAATTATTCCAAGAGGAATAAGATACAAAACCAAATCATATGGAGTTTCATCATCTAAATGCTGTTTTTTACACATTCTTATAAGAATTAATAAGTCAAGAATAATCGCAAGTGTGATGATAACGCCATACCAATATATATCTTTGCCAAAAATAGTAAAGGCAACTCTATCCAATAATAAATTTTTCATAACTACATTATATTATTATTCAATCCAAATTGTCAATAAAAAGAAAAAACTTGGAAAATTTTCCAAGTCTTTTCGATATTTTTCGTGTTGTTTTTATTAATCACTTAATCCTGGAAGCGGACCATCATTCTCATCTTCTGCACTTGTTTTAGATTCTGTTGTTTCATCAGCCTCAAAATCTTCCGCATCATTAACAAACGATTCTTCTTCGTAATGTGTAGTTGTTTCTTCTGTTGGCTCTTCTGTTTCAACCTCAACAGAACTTTCTTCTAGCCATGGAATTACAAAATCATTTGAAGCGCCAGTTTCATCATTTTGCCCACCTACTGGCTCATCATAATCTCTTGTATCTTCTGTTGTTACTTCGCTTCCGCTTTCATCAGTAGCAGGTTCTGTTTCTGCAATCTCAAAGTCTCCCGCTGGGTTCATAAATGTAGAATCTTCTGGTGATATAGTATAAGTTTCCGTACCACTTCCACCGAATGTATTCTTCACTCCCTCTTCTTCTTTTTGCTTGTTTTTGTTAACTACCGCAAATACTCCATTTGCAACAACCGCAATTGTAAGCAATCCTGCAACAACCGCAGTTCCTGTAATCATCACTTTATCGCCGGTATTAAGCCTTCCAAAAACAGTCCTGTATTGAGCTCCAAGTGTCTTATCTGGCGAAATTCTTTGACTAAGGTTCTTCGCTTTTACTTTCAAATTCTTTATTGAATCTTTTGGTTTTTTCTTTGCATCTATATCGGCAGTAGACAACTCAGCACCGCCTTGTGCTTTGACAACTATATCATCTTTATTAGTATTTACATAATCGAAAATCTTATAAAGGTTTTTATCTGTTGGCTTTTTAGCCATTACATCTACACCATTTACAATTTGATCAAGAACAGGAGTTCCTGTTGCAGGATTCATCAAAACACATAAATTTCTGTAATCAACAGCAACCTTACGAATTAAATTTCTTGCACATTCCATTGCTCTTTGTTTATCTTTTTTAGAGACTTCTTCAGTCCCATAAATTTTCAACATTTGTTCAACCAAACGACATTCAATATCAATAGAATATGCCAAAACTTCTTTTGTTCCAACAGGATAAGCAGTGGTTCCGCCGTTCAAAAATCTCACTAATTCTGCATATTCAACACCCGCAGCAACGCCCATATCAACTGTTGCAAGACGCTTAACAACAACATCTGAGCTTGTTGAAAGGTCAGAAAGCAACCTTATTGTATCACCCAAAACATCTACAATTAACTTTGAGCCCTTTGGTGAAGCCAATTCGCCCTTTTTCAAAGCCTCTCTTGCGCCAGCACTCGAAACTGCATTGTCCCATTCACTTTTTGTTGCAACATCAAATACTAAATTTGCCATAAGTTTATTTCCCCCTTTTATATAATAAATCTGTATGGTTTTTTGTTATTGGACACATTTTAACATATAAATGTCAAATTGTCAATATATATCTCAAAATTTACCACATTTTGTATACAAAATTGTTATGATTCAATAATACATATTGCTGTCGCAATATTACCATCATGAGATATTGAAACCGATATGTTTTGTGGAGTTTTAATTGTTTCTAATAGGCATTTGTCCAACACCTCAATATATGGCGCGCCACACTCGTTGTGACAAATTTCCACCTTTTTCAAATTTGAAACTGACCCTATCCCAGTTCCAAGTGCTTTAAAAAACGCCTCTTTTGCAGAATAAATACCCGCAATTGTTTGAAATTGTTTTTCTACTTTTTCCACATTTATTGTTTTTGAATTACAATAATCAATTTCTTTTTCTGTTAAAATCTGACCAACAAAACTTTCGTTTCTTTTTATTTTTTCTGCTACTCGCGATATTTCTATTATGTCTATACCTGCTTTAATCATATGCATCAAACTCCTCTTTTGTGAACTTTTTAACAGAATTTCTTGCCTGCTCAAAAGAAAAACCTTTGTATAATAAGTGTTGCAATAATTTTTTAGCAACAGTATCAGATTTCTCTTTTCTTCGCATATACTTTTCTGCTTGTATATCACACTTTGCTTGCTCATCAATTGGCTCATCTAATTCAAGAAAATACTGCTCAATTATTTCCTTTCTTATACCCTTTACCAGCAAAGATTTTTCAATCTCTCTTTTACTTTTGCTTGGGTTTGAACTCACATAACTTTTAACGAAATTAAAATCATCAACATAGCCGTATGACTTTAATTTTTCAATAACCTCTTCAATAAGTGGCTCCATATATCCTTTTTCTTTAAGTTTAGTTTTAAGCCTTAAACAAGAATATTTTTGCCTTTCTAAAAGCGAAAGAGCTTTCTCCATTGCATCATTCATCTCTGATTCTGTCTGTATTTGCAAAAGTTTTTCTGCTGTGATTTCTACACCCTCTTTCAACTTGTTTTGAAAAATCACATTCAAATTAAGACCACAACAAAAGTTGTGATCTATATAAATGTTTGCACGAATTTTTGATTTTTGAAGTTTAATTTCTGTAATTATAGGCATTTACTTTCCCTTTTTATTCTTAGGAGCATCAAATCTGAAATATGCTGTTCTTAGTTTATTGTTAATAACCTTACCATTAAGCATCATTTTTAACTCACTGAAAATGAGTTGTTCTTTTGAAACTGGAATTGCAATTTCTGCTTTTACAATATCTAAGTACTCAATTCTTACCACTGGATAATTATTGTCTCTTAAATATGCACCAACTTTCGCAAATTCATTATAAGAAAATTTAAACTCGTATACCGCACATTCTTCCATAATATAATACCCTGCGGCACTTAAAGTGTCTAAGGTTGTCCTTGAATAAGCCTTATATAAACCATTTGCTCCAAGTTCTTTTCCACCAAAATACCTAACAACCGCAACAAGCGTGTTTGTTAAGCCCTTTTTCCTTATAGCCTCTTGAATTGGAATCCCCGCAGTACCTGCTGGCTCTCCATTGTCATTATTTTTTGTTATTTCGCCTTGCTGACCAAGAATAAACGCATAGCAAATATGAGTGGCCTGAGGGTGCGCTTGCCACAAAAGATTTATATACTCATTAGCTTGTTGTTCGGTTTTCACATACTTAGTATATCCGTAAAATTTTGACTTTTTCTCTTCATATTCCACGCAAACTTCGCTTGCAACTATATTAAAAGATCTTCCCTCTGCCATATAATTTCTCCACTCGACATTAATATTTTATTAAAATATATCATAAATTAAACACAAAATCAAACGAAAGTAGTTTACTATCAACTTTTTGTTGTGATATAATTAAAAAAGACAAAATAAATAAGGAGAAGATTATGCATTATTCTACACACATTAAAAATATGTGCCCTGTTGCAAAAGGTGCAAGACACGAAAATGCACCTATTCCTGAAGAAGGACGCTGGGTACATGCAAAAGAAATTAAAGATATCAGTGGACTAACACACGGCGTTGGTGCCTGTGCCCCACAACAAGGAGCTTGCAAACTAACTTTAAACATTAAAGATGGTATTATTGAAGAAGCTCTTGTTGAAACAATCGGTTGCAGTGGTATGACACACTCTGCAGCAATGGCTTCAGAAATTCTTCCAGGAAAAACACTTCTTGAAGCATTAAACACAGACCTTGTTTGTGATGCTATTAATGTTGCTATGAGAGAATTGTTTTTACAAATCGTTTACGGAAGAAGCCAATCCGCTTTCAGTGAGAACGGACTTGAAATTGGTGCAGGACTTGACGACCTTGGAAAAGGCCTTACAAGCCAAGTTGGAACAATGTATGGAACAAAGGCAAAAGGTTCAAGATATTTAAATATAGCAGAGGGCTACGTTTCAAAAATTGGTCTTGACAAAAATGATGAAATCATAGGATATGAATATATTTCAATCGGTAAAGTAATGGCTGATATTTCAAATAGCGTTGAACCAAACGAAGCGTTTAAAAAATACACTAACACATACGGAAGAATGGCTGATGCAGTTAAAGTCATTGATCCAAGAAAACAATAAGGAGGCATTAAATGATGATAGAATTTGAAGGAAGAGAAAAAAGAGAGGCTTCTATTAATGCTTTCTTACAAAAGTATAATCTTGAAAGCCTTGAAAATTGCAAAGAAATTTGTTTAAAAGCAGGAATTGACACAGAAAAAATTGTTAAAGGTGTTCAACAAATTTGTTTTGAAAATGCTGTTTGGGCATACACAGCAGGCACTGCCCTAGCCCTTACAAAAAATCCAAAGACAGCAAGCGAAGCATCTAGCCTTATCGGCGAGGGATTGCAAGCATTCTGCGTTCCAGGCTCTGTTGCAGACACAAGAAAAGTTGGTCTTGGCCACGGCAATCTTGGAGCAATGCTTCTTGATGAGAAATGTGAATGCTTCTGTTTCCTTGCAGGACACGAAAGTTTTGCAGCTGCTGAGGGCGCTATTGGTATTGCACTTAAAGCAAACAAGGCAAGAAAAACACCATTAAGAGTTATCTTAAACGGACTTGGCAAAGATGCAGCCTACATTATTTCAAGAATAAACGGATTTACTTATGTTGAAACAAACTACGACTTTGAAACTGGCGAACTTCAAGTTGTTCGCACTATCCCATTTAGTGATGGAGACCGTTCAAAGGTTAAAGTTTATGGTGCTAATGATGTTTCTGAGGGTGTTGCTATTATGATTAGCGAAAAAGTTGATGTGTCAATCACAGGAAACTCAACCAACCCTACAAGATTCCAACACCCAGTTGCCGGAACCTACAAAAAATGGTCATTTGAAAATGGCAAAAAATATTTCAGCGTTGCAAGCGGTGGAGGAACAGGAAGAACTCTTCACCCAGATAATGTTGCAGCAGGCCCTGCAAGTTATGGTATGACAGACACGATGGGAAGAATGCACGGAGATGCACAATTTGCTGGAAGTTCTTCTGTTCCAGCCCACGTTGATATGATGGGATTCATTGGAATGGGAAACAACCCAATGGTTGGCGCTACAGTTGCACTTGCAGTTGAAGTTTACACAGCATGTAATAAGTAATAATTCTATTAAAATAAAAATGAGTACAATCATATTTGTACTCATTTTTTTGTATATAAGTCTTTATAAACTATCCGAAGATTGGTCAGATAGTTCCATATCTAAAAACTCTCTTGCATATGACAGCTTTTCAACATTTTCAACCGTTCCATTTTTAGCAACTCTTTCTTGCAAATCTTTCTCTATTAATTCCTTTGGCCACACAGATGTTATTATATCTAAATATTCATCACTATACATACAAATATTGTTAAAAACTCTATACTTGCAGTACTCTACAAAAGAAGAAACTCCCAATGTTGACCTATGTGAAAGTGCCACTAAAAAATTCCCATTATAAGTATATTTATTTGCATATTCTGGGTTTTCAAATTTGCTAGATGCTAGCATTAACGCACTTGGAGTTTTACACCCGTAAATTTTGTGAATATCAGCCATAAATTGAACGCACTTTTTGTAATCTTCATTTTTTTCGCCACAATGAAAAGCCACAACAAGTTCTCCTTGCTTTCCTGCTCTTACATAAAAATACGGCATTACTTGATTAGGCTCACAAAATTCATATTCATTTTTATCACCAATAAACATTTTATCACCTAATTGATTTGAAAAACAATCTTGATGAAAATCCATTTCGCTGTATCCCCTAATCAATGCTTGACTTGCGACTTCTTGTTTTCCTTTCAATATTCTTGGGATTAAGCCAAAATATTCTTTATATTTTTTTAAAACCAATTCAATCCTTTCTTTCTTTAATTGTCTTTGCCTCTCTTCTTCCCATTTCGCTTTCCAAAAAGATTCCTCATCAACTATATACTCTGAGGGGATATTATCTCCATATCGTTTTCGATAAACTGCTTCTCTAGATTTAAGCCCATTTAGTTGTCTTTGCCAACCCTCTATTTTTTTCTGTCGTATTTCTTCCTCTGTCATAAAACCTCCTGCTTCAGTGCTTTTTAACATACAAAATAAAATTTGTAAATACACCTCATTAAATGGTTAGAAAAATCAATATTAGCTTTAATAAAGCAAATCAAAATA
>JAZNEY010000085.1:0-12607 GCA_045588795.1 Clostridia bacterium
CGTATATATCACCACACATATCAAGAAGTTTTGCTTTTTCTACATCAAAAACCCCAATTTTTTCAAGTGCTTTTCTGTTTGGCTCTAAAAAAGAATTACACATAATGAGGGTGTTATCAAGGTCAAAGATAATACGCTTTATCATTTAAATCTCCTTTGAATAGGTTATTAACACTATTTTAACAAAATTATAACAAATATGCAAAATGAAAATTAATGTTTTATTTATTTCCTAGTTGACAAAAATCAATATAAATGCTAAAATTGACCTAGAAAATTTGATAAATGCGATTGAAGTAGGACACGGTTAATTTTGTCTCATAATTAAAAGAGAGTCGGGAGAGGTGAAAGCCGATATTATGAAAAAATTAATTATCACCTAACGAGCAGAGTTCTTGAATAAAGTAGGGAACTTCGGGTGCTTCCCGTAACAGAAGCGGGGTATGATTGTGCCCTTTACTAATTTTTGAGTGGTAATACTATAAGTGTTCTCAATAATTAAGGAGAACACTTTTTTTATTAAAAGGAGAGAAAAATGGAAAAAGAAAATGCATCTTTAGATTTTATCAAGGTTGAACACGAAATGCTTGATTTTTGGAAGAAGAATAAGTGTTTTGAAAAACTAGTGGAAAAGAACAAAAATGGAAAGCGTTTTAGATTTTTAGATGGACCGGCTACTGCAAATAACAGGCTAGGAGTGCATCACTTTTGGGGAAGAACTTTAAAAGATATTAACATTAAATATCACGCATTAAAGGGCGAAAGTCAACAATTCCAAAATGGATTTGATGCACAAGGACTTTGGGTTGAGGTTAATGTTGAAAAAGAACTTGGGCTTAATGGAAAGCCTGAAATTTTAAAGTATGGCCTTGATAAATTTACTAATAAATGTATGGAAAGAGTTCAATATTTTGGTAATGAAATGACAAACCAAAGTATAAGACTTGGACAATGGATGGACTGGGATAACTCATACTACACAAACACAGATGAAAATATTTTAGGCATTTGGCATTTTTTGAAAAAATGTGCTGAAAATGGTTGGATTGTTAAGAAAAATAGACCAATGGTATGGTGCCCAAGATGCGGAACAAGTTTGAGCGACCACGAAATGAGCAACAGTTATTCAGAAGTTGAACATACTGCAATTTACTTGAAGTTGCCAATTATTGGAAAAGATTTTAAAATGGTTGCTTGGACAACAACTCCTTGGACGCTTACAGCAAATGTGGCTCTTGCTGTTAATCCTGAAATGGATTATTCACTTGTAAAATTAATTTCAACAGGTGAAAAACTAGTTATGGGTGCAAACGCTGTTAAAAGGGTTTTGAAAGGTGATGCAGAAGTTATTGAAACATTTAAAGGTATTGACCTAGTTGGTTTAACCTATGAAACTTGTTTCCCTGAACTATCTGAACAACAATTTGAACACCGCGTTGTTGCGTGGGAAGATGTTGCAGAACTTGAGGGCTCTGGTGTTGTTCATATTGCTCCGGGTTGTGGTGCGGAGGACTTTGAACTTGGACTAAAAGAAGATTTACCACAAATTTGTCCAATAGATGAGCAAGGTGTGCTTCTTCCAAACACAGGTTTTGTCGCTGGAAAGAAAACCACAGATGTTGTTGATGATGTTGTAAACAGATTAAAGTCAGACAACAAGTTGCTTTATTCTCATAAACACAAACATAGCTACGCACATTGTTGGAGATGTAAAACAGATATAGTTTATAAACTTGTCAGTGCTTGGTACATTAAAATGGACGACATTAGACCATTAGCGTTAAAAGCGATTGAAGATGTAAACTTCTCTCCTGCATATGCAAAGAAGAGAATGGTAGACTGGTTAAATAATATGGGGGATTGGAATATATCTCGTTCAAGATTTTATGGGCTTCCACTGCCATTCTACATTTGTGAAAAGTGCGGAAAGGTTCATGTGATTGGCTCTCTTGAAGAACTTAAAGAAAGAGCAGTGAATCCAGAAGAAGTGGACAAATTGCCACACTTGCACAGACCTTGGATAGATAATGTTAAAGTAAAATGTGAATGCGGGGCAGTTGCAAACAGAATTCCAGAAGTTGGTGATGTTTGGCTTGACGCTGGTATTACTCCATTTTCAACTAAAAAATATTTTACAGACAAAGAATATTTCAACAACAATTTCCCAAGCGATTATGTTTGTGAGATGATTGAACAAATAAAACTTTGGTTCTATTCATTATTGATTATGAGTGTTGTGTTGACAGGAAAAGCGCCATATAAAAATCTTTTAACATATCAATATGTAAAAGATGAAAATGGAAATGAGTTTCATAAAAGTGGTGGAAATTCTTTGGAGGCAGATATTTTTGCTGAAAAAGTCGGCGCTGATGCAATAAGATATTTATATGGGTCAGCAAATCCAACTAACGATATGAGATTTGGAACGCCTCTTACAGATGAAGCAAGAAGAAAGATGATTGCGTTCTGGAATATTTACACATTCTTCAACACTTATGCTTGTATTGATAACCCAGATATTGCAAATTACAAACTAAATGAGAAAAATCTTCAAGTAACAGACAAATGGTTAATTCAAAGCATAAATGAGTTTGTTGAAAAATCAGATAAGAACTATTCAGAATATAACAATTTCCTTGTGGTAAAAGATTTTGAAAAATTGGTTGATGATATTTCAAACTTCTATATTAGAGTAAACAGAAAGAGATTTTGGAAAGCAGAAGAAAAAGAAGATCAAATGACTGCATACTGGTGTTTATACTATGCAATCAAGAAATTGGTTCAAGTTATGACTCCCGTAATCCCATTCATATGTGAATATATCTGGCAAAGAGGAATTCGTGAAATTGAAAAGAATGAGGCAGAATCTATTATGCTTGCAGGGTTTGCTAGTAAGATTGATTGCAAAGATTTCTCAAATGTTTCAAAAGATGTTGAAGTTGCAAGACAAATTATCACACTCGCTCAAAGACTTAGAAATGAAAATCAAATAAAAATTAAGCAACCACTAAGAACTATGTTTGTTGTTGGTGATGAAAGTGTTAAGAGGGCAACTGCACAATTGAATGATATTATCACAAGTGAGCTTAACATTAAAGAGGTTTTAGTTGAACAAGACAATTCAAAGTTTAATGATGAGTACTTGGGAGTTGACTTTAAAAAGGCGGGTGCAATTTTAAAGGGCGAAGTTCAAAAGCTAAAGGTATTACTTGGAACTTTAAGTGATGAAGAAATGGCAAAGGCTGTTGCAGGATATAAAAATGGAAGTGTTAGCGTTGGTGAATTTGAGAACCTATCAAGCGAAATTTTCGTTATTCAAAGCAAGCCAAAAGCTGAGTTTGTAATTATTGCAGACAATGGAATAACAGTTGTACTTGATACTACGATTGATGAAAACTTGATGCTAGAAGGACTATTTAGAGAGGTTGTAAGGTCTGCTCAAATGCTAAGAAAGGAAGCAAACTTTAAAATTGAGCAACGCATATTAATTGATATCACCTCTAACAGTGAAGAGATTAACAAAATGCTTGGAATGTTCAAGAATAAATTGATGGAAGATGTGCTTGCAAAAGATTTCTGTAACATTGAAAATCCTGACATTGAAAAGACTGTTGAGATAGCTGGCGACAGTGTAAACTTTAAGTTGAAAGCATTAAATATGTAACAAAAGAGGGTAGAGAAACATTTCTCTACCTTTCTCTTGACAAAGAATTAATAAATGATTAGAATAATGATATTATTAAAAGGAATGGGGTGTTTATGGACAATAACATAGATGATATACAGATATCGAATGACACAATTGAACAGCGGTCAGAAGTTTGCCATAAAGCATCTAATCAAACGAGTGAGGACACATTATCTGGGCTAAATGAGATGATTGATTCAATGAAAAACTTGAATGCTGTCGACAATGATGGTGACGAAATTTTAAATGAAAACATCATTAAAGAAAAACTCAAAGAGGTCGCTGTTAAGTCTGAGCCTCAAAAGAAACGAAAAAGCAATCTTACAAGTTTGTTATTGCTGGCGGTTAATATTGTTTTGGTTTATCTTCTTGCAAGTTCGCTCTTTAAAAGTGCAGAAGATGCATCAATTGCAAACCTTATCAGTGAGCAGGGGGCAAGGCTTAAATATTTATCATATGGACTATTGCTTTTTGCAATTGTAATGATTTGCGACAGCATTTTATTATCATTAATTTTAAAAATGACAACTGGAAGATTTAGGCCTTTTGTTGGGTACAAAACAAGTGCAATTGGGAAATATTATGAAGCAATAACTCCATTAAGTGCGGGCGGTCAACCATCACAAATTGTTTATCTTGCCAAAAGAGGGGTGTCTCCGGGTGTTGCTACAAGTATTCCTCTTATAAGGGTGATGCTTATAAACATAGCAACAATAATCTTAGCAACCATTATGTTTGTTTTTGTGGTTCCTAAAATTGAAGCAACGAACAGTTTTATGGCAATACTCTATGGTCTTTTAAAGATACTTGCGTATGTTGGGCTAGTTGTCAATTTATTTTTCTTGATAGACATTGTAATTGTTGGAAGCAGTAAGACTGTTGGACGCTCACTTGCAAGAAATTTGATAAGAATAGGTACAAAGCTAAGGATTATAAAAAATTATCGAGAATCATACAAAAAGCTAATGAATCAAGTAACAGAATATCAAAATTCTATGGCATATTTAAAAAAACATTTTATAATCGCGATAGGTTTAGTATTATTGGTTTTGGTTGAGATTTTAGCACTTGCAAGTGTTCCGTTTGTTGTATCTATTGGTTTAACAAATATAAACTTCTGGTCTAGCAATCAATTCTTAGAATTTTATTTTGAGTGTTTAGCAAAATATTACATTTGCTATATGGCATCATCATACATTCCACTTCCAGGTGGAACCGGAATGATGGAAATAAGTTTTGTTATATTGTTTAGTAGTGTAATTGGTTCAAACTTTGTTGTATGGGGATTTTTACTTTGGAGAGTCTTGAGTTATTATATTTTGATAATTCAAGGATTCGGCATCACGATTGGTGATATGCTTGTTTCAACATTTAAAAGAAACAAAAAAACTGCATCTTTAAACAAAGAATAAATATAATGAATAAGAAACATCTGTTTTATAGTTTTACAGATGTTTTTTATTTTTTGTGTTTAAATTTTGTTTTTGTGTCTACACTTAAGTTATTAAAAAACGGAGTGTGTAGAAATATGAAAAATAAAAACGGTTTAACCTTTGGTCAAAGATTTAAAATTTTCCTAAAGAAGAATGGATTTGCAATTACAGTAACAGCTTGTGCGGTGTTTTTGGTTGTGGCACTTGCGGTAACTGCTGTTATAAAAACCAATCAAAACAAATTGCTTAATATGGATATAGACCCGCCTATGGTTGAAAATGGTGGGCAAGATGATGTTATGGCAGATATACCACAACAAGAAATGAAACCTGTTGCAAGTGATGATGTTTTAACATTTATTATGCCAGTAAAAAATTACACCATTGGAACAAATTTTGTGAATGATGATGTGGTTTACAACCAAACAATGAATGAGTGGTCGACTCACGAGGGTATCGATTTTGTAACAGCAAACCCAGAAGCGGTTGTTGCAACGGCTGATGGTGTGGTTGAAAGTGTTGAATATGACCCCTTAGAGGGAACAATAATTATTATAAGACATACAGATGAATTAAAATCTGTATATAAGTCATTATCGCAAAATGTAGAAGTTTCTGTTGGTCAAGAGGTAAAAGCGGGAGATGTAATTGGGGAAACAGGAACTAGTGCTTCTAGCGAGGCTGGGATTGGTAATCATTTGCATTTTGAAATGCTTGAAAATGACACCAAAGTAAATCCATTTGATTTTATTTCAGACAAATAGGTAAAATAAGCTCCAAAACTTGGGGCTTTTTTTATTTTAAAATTTTTTTAGAAAATAATCGCACACGGGGTTTTTTGTTTGACTAAATATTTTAAATTAGTATATACTAATTGTAAATTTATAATAGTATGTCTTGAATTATATGAATTGGAAGAGGTACAATGGAAAATAAAAATTTTACATATGGAAATAACCTTAATAGAGGTACAGAAGATGAGATGGTAACCACGCTTGATGGCAGGGTTATAAGCAAAAAGGACATCAAGATTGGTGAAATTTATATCAATTCTGAGGGTAAAAAGGTTAGAAAGGTTGTTAAGAAAATAATAAAGACAAGCATAGCAAAGAAAGAGCCAGAACCACAACAGACTTCAACTCCTGCTATGAGTCCTTTGGGCGAAGAAAACAAACTCACACAAAAGAGTCCGGAAGAAATTAACGCTGCAAGACTTGCCGCCTTAAAATCAATGGGAAGAATTCCAGAGAAATCTGCGACAGAAAATGGGCAAAAATCGGAAAGTACAAAGCCTGAGACCGCTGATAAATCAGCAAATACTTCAAGCTCTCCACTTCAAGATTCGAATACATTAAATTTATCGCCAGCAGAAATTGAAAAAGCACAAGAGGAAGAGCAGAAAGCTCCCCAAGCTCCAAAAACTTTTCTTGAAAGAGTTAATTCAAAGCATGCTTTCTTGGACAAATTAAAGAACAATGAAAGAATTTCAGGAACACCTGTGGTGTCTGCGACAGCTACGCAAGGCGTGGAAGTTAGAAACGATTCAATTGATGAAAATGTTGGTCCAGACAGCAGTGTTGAAGCTCTTGAAACAGCAGTGGTTGATGAAAATTATGCAAATAGTATTGGCAAGGGTTCAAGTTATGCTTCGGGAACTGGTGGACCAGAGTCTAAAGTAAGCAGTGTTGCAACAAATCCAAATGCAAGCAAAACTGCAATAATGTCGCAAGCTGGAAATCCTTTGAGTCAAAGTTTAGCTGGAAATTCAATTCCATTGCCAATAAATCAAACACTTCCAAAAGCAAAACCAAAGAAGAAGAGAAAACCTATAAAATTGTGGATTCCAACAGTGATTTTAGCTTCGGCATATGTTATTGCTTGTGTTGTTTACTTTGTTACTGGTTATGATTTTTCAGACAAGAGCGTTGATATAGGTAAATATTATATAGCAATTGGCGAGGAATCGAAAAAAGAATATTATGATGGTCAAAAATTTAATTTCTATGAACTAATTATGACATACTACTGGTCAAATGAAAACATAGAAGAGTATGACCTCACAAAATTCCATATGGTAGAGCCAACGAATTCAATGGGTTATACATTGAAAAATGGATATATAAATGGCATATGGGATGGAGATTATGCAAGAGAAGATGTTGAATACAGAGATGTAGAGGTTAAGTTCTTGTATAATGAAGAAACGTGTTATGTGCCGGTAAGAATTTATAAGAACGTTTTAACAAGTTTGAATTGTTATTCAAGTATAAGAGATTTAACGGGTTGTAAATCAGGTGATGGTGTCTCAGTTACAGTGTTTGGTGTATATACAAACAAGGTAATGGTTGATGAGGGTATTAACAGTATCGAAAGGAAAATGGATGCTGGTGAATATGATTTATGGATACACTTGTACAGAGATGATACAAGAACAGAGGGTGCTAAATATTACAAGCACGCAAAACTTGAGTTTGATGCAACCACAAACACATATATACTTCCAAGAACAGTTGAAAACTTTACAGTAAAATATAGAGATACGCTTAATTCTGTGGGTGAGGTAACAGATAAAGCAGATGATTTGAAGATTACAGCGAATGCTGTTAAAGACTACAATATCAATTGTTACACATATGATAAGTATGGAGTTGAAACCTTTGATAAAGTAGAAAATCCTTCAATGAATAAAGAAGATAAGCCATTTAAGGTTATGACAATTAATTCTCAATTGGCAAGTGAAAGAAAAGAACAAGTAAGTGCAAGATTTAATGAGCCATTCACTTTCTCTATAAGACCAAATGAAGAGCAAGGTTATACACTTCGAGATGGATATAGTGTTCAATATAACATTATAGTCAATGATGTCGAATATGTATATAAAGACTTTAAAGTTTTAGAAAAAGATGAGCTAAACAACTACCGCATAGAAAGAGAAGAGATTTCCGGAAAAATTGTTATCAAAGTTGTTGGGTGTTCAAATAGATATAATGCAACATTCTTTACAAAGGAAAGCAGTAGTTCGGAATATAGAGTATATGAGACTCTTTCAATTGTTAAAGGCGGAACAATTTCTTGTCCTCAAGCTCCAGAAGATACTGAATACTTTAAATTCTTAGGTTGGGCAGAAAGGTATGCTAACGGTACTACAAGTGCAATTATTGAAGATTGGTCAACAATAATAATGGGAACTACCGATAGAGTATTTGAGGCACAATATGAAGCCGGTGAGAATACTATTGCATATGTAAGTAGTGGATATGAAATCGTGGATCTTGAAGGCAACCCAATTACAAGTATTGTATATGGCGAAGATCTAACATTCAAACTAAAATTAAAATCTGGATATTCGTTTGGTGGTGATGGTGTAAGGTTGTACTTTAGTACTAGCGGAGGTCCATTACAACAAATTTACGCAGATGGACATTCAACTCCACAGATATATGATGAGGACCACAGATATATAATTGATGGTGAAGCACTAACTGGCGACTTAACATTCGACTTGAATATGTTATATAAAGTTACTTCTGATGATAACAGGTTCACATTCGAAATAGTTGGACAAAACACAAAAGAAATCAGAAAGGTTGTTGGTTCTGCAAATACTCTTGCACATATTAGGATCACATTAAATGCAGGATTGATGCCAGATGATGAATACCCAATCCTTTGCTTGAATGGTGAAGAGGCAACATATTGTCCATCACATTCTTCGGGAAGCAGTTATTGCTATTACATTAGCAAGAGTCAAGTTACAGACAACTTAAATATCACAGTCTCTGGCATTAAGGGTCAATACAACATTATTCCACAAAATGGTGATGGCGGTGAAGTCAACTTTAAAGTTAAGACAGAAGATGGAAGCCAAGAGTTAACAACTACAATAATTGGTACAGAAGATTTGAAGTTTACAGTTGTTGCAAATGATGGTTACGATATGACAAATGCTTTGGTATTGGCTTATGTTAACGGCTGGGCTAAACAACTAGATTTGACTGATGGTGTGTACACGCTTAGAAACTCAGATTTCAGTGGCTTATCTACTGATATTGTAATTAAAGTTACTGGAGTTGTTTCAACGGTTCCAACACCTTCTCCAACTGAATAAAAGAAATCAAAAAAGATATCTAACGGAAAACCGTTAGGTATCTTTTGTTTTGTTAAAACATTTGTAAAATTTTTTTCAAGTATGATATACTAATATTAATTAAAATGGAGAGGAATATGGCGAACAAATTTATAATTTTAGATGGAAATAGTATTTTATATAGAGAATTTTATGCTCTGCCAATAACAATGAAAAATGTGAAAGGGCAGGTTACAAATGCAATTTACGGCTTTGCAAATCAGTTGCTAAAAATATTGAAGATGTATGAACCAACACACCTAGCGGTTGCTTTTGATGTGTCAAAAAAAACATTTAGAAATGATATGTTTGATGGGTATAAAGCGACAAGAAAACCTATGCCAGATGAACTGAGGTCTCAACTTCAACCTTTAAAGGATATGTTAAAAGCTATGAATATAGCAGTTGTACAAAAAGAGGGTTTTGAGGGAGATGATGTTGTTGGTAGTTTGTCAAGGATATCTCCTTGTGAAACTATTATAATCACAGGAGACCGAGATACGCTTCAATTGATTAACAACAACACGACTGTACACTTGAACAAAAAGGGATTGACAGATATAAAGGTAATGAATAGGGAGGCTATGCTTGAAATTTATGGTGTAACGCCAGAAAATTTTGTTTGTGTAAAAGCACTTGCTGGTGATACTTCTGACAATATACCGGGCGTTCGTGGGATTGGTGAAAAGTCTGCAATTGATCTAGTAAAAAAATATCAAAATCTAGATAGCATTTATGCCGATATTGACAACATTAAAGGTTCATTAAAAACGAAACTTGAAGAGGGAAAAGAATCAGCATATTTGAGCTATGACCTTGCAAAAATAAAGACAGATGTTGTACTTGATGTCAAATTTGAGGATACCGCTGTACACCTTCCATTTAATGCAAATGTAGTTCAAATTTTTAGAGAAAATGGTTTCCGCTCGCTACTTTCAAAAAAAGAGTTTTTTGATTTTGAAGAAAGTTCAGAACTTGAAATTATCCCGCTTGAAAAGCAATCAATTGTTATTGATGAAAGCGAGGGATTTTTAACTTTAATAAACGAGTTATCGGGGCTTTCGGAATTTGCTTTTATTGTTGTTGATGGGGTTGTGCACTTGTCAAATGGGAAAGATGACTACACCATAAAGACAACGGATAATTTAATTGAAAAAGGTGTAAGTGAACATATTATATATGAAAAATTAAAGCCATTGTTTGAAAGTGAAAAAATTAAAAAAGTTTTATTTGATAGCAAGTCTGATAAGCACTTTCTAGATAATCAAGGAATTAAGATAAACGGCGATATTTTTGATTGTATGCTTGCAAGGCATTTAATAAAAGGTGAGGGTATTACATCACTTGTATCATTAATAGATGATTATGAGAGGATATTAAAATTGCCAGCTTTGTGTTTAATTGAAACAAAGGCAATTGCGATTGAGGACCTTGCACATATGAATATGACAAAATTATATTATGATGTGGAATTACCACTCGCAACAGTTTTATATAATATGGAATGCAGGGGCTTTAAGATTGATGTTGAAAGGCTAAAAGAGTTAGATGTAAAATTTTCAAGTGAGCTTAAAACCTTGACATTGAACATTTATGAGTGTGTGGGGAAAGAGTTTAATATTAATTCACCAAAACAACTTGCTGAAATAATTTATGATGAATTGAAACTTGCCAATTCCAAAAAGAAATCTACCGCAGTAGATGCACTAGAGGCAATAGAAGATAAGCACCCACTTATACCATTGGTTATAAGATTCAGAAAACTTGCAAAATTCCACAGTTCATTTATAAAAAATATGTATGATAAGTTGGATAAAAATAATAGAATTCACACAACATTCAATCAAGCATTAACAAGCACGGGCAGACTTTCTTCTGCTGATCCAAATCTTCAAAATATCCCGGTAAGAGGAGAAGAGAGTAGAGAAATAAGAAGTATGTTTGTGGCAGGGAATGAAAACAATGTTTTAATAGATGCCGATTATTCTCAGATTGAACTTAGGGTCCTTGCACATTTATGTGAAGATGAAGGGCTTTTGAAGGCATTCAAAAACAATGTTGATATTCATACCCACACAGCAATGTCAATTTTTAATTGTCCAAAAGAACTTGTAACACCGGAAATGAGGAGGCTTGCAAAAGTAGTAAATTTTGGAGTGAATTATGGGATAAGTGATTTTGGCCTTGCAAGAGACTTGAAAATTCCGGTTTATGAGGCAAAGGAATATATAGAAAATTATTATAGCGCACATCCAAACATAAAAAAATATATGGAAAGTTGTGTACAGATGGCAAAAGAAACGGGAAGAGTATCAACAATTCTTGGTAGAACAAGAAAAATGGTGGAGCTTTCAAGCTCAAATTATATAGTAAGACAATCTGCAGAAAGGGCGTCTCAAAATATGCCAATGCAAGGAAGTGCTTCCGATATTATAAAACTTGCAATGTTAAAGATTGAAAAGAGGCTAGAAAATGAAGGCTTTAAAGCAAGACTGATAATGCAAGTTCATGATGAACTTATAATTGATGCACCGAAAGAAGAGGCTGAAGCGGTTCAAAAAATGTTGGTTGAAGAAATGAGCAACGCATACAAAATGTTAGTACCTCTTGAGGTTGACAGTACTATAAGTTACAGATGGAGTGAGGGGCATAAGAATAAAAAATATGAAAGCAGGATACACTTTTATTATGAAAAAGTTATCCTGTTTTTTTGAAAAGTTAATTTTAATTTTTACTATATTTTCCATATCGCTTGTTATGATTTTTGTTTCATCAATTGCAGTATTAAAAGTTTGCTATCCAGTGTGCTATAAAGGTTATATTGATGAATATGCAAATAAAAATGGGTTGGAGCCTGCATTCGTTTTGGCTGTAATAAATACGGAGAGTGGTTTTTACAAGTATGCAAAATCAAATAAAGGTGCAATGGGACTAATGCAACTTATGCCATCAACAGCGGAGGCTGTTGCAATTGAAATGGGGGTGGAAAGTTTTAGCCCAGAGGATTTGTATATACCAGAAATTAACATAATGCTAGGTTGTAATTATTTAAATTATCTATTTAATAAATTTGAAACAAAAGAAGAGGTTTTGTTTGCGTATAACGCCGGCGAGGGAACTCTTCGCTCCTATAAACAAGAAAATGGCGAAGAACTGATTGTTAATGAAATAGATATAAAAGAAACGAAAAATTTTATTAAAAAAGTAATGCGAGCATATAAATATTACTCACAATATTATGTTTAATTTATATAATATGTTTGTATAATTCATATAATTTTGATGTGGAACGTGTAAAGTCGGAACCGCAAAGACTTAATAATTTAAAATTTTAAAAACTTGTTTGTTTCAAAAACTCCT
>JAZNEY010000086.1:0-22017 GCA_045588795.1 Clostridia bacterium
GTGTTATACTTAGCGAGAGAAATAGAAGGAGAGGCGAAAACTAATATGTTCAACGAATTGACCGAAGTAGACATTAGAAAAATGGAAGAAGAAATTGAATATAGGATAATGACACTAAGACCAGAACTCATAGCAAATTTAAAAGATGCAAGAGAACTGGGCGACTTAAGTGAAAATGCAGAGTATCATATTGCAAAAAGAGAGAAGAACAAAAATGAGAGCAGAATAAGATATTTGCAAAGAATGATACGAACGGCAAAGATAATCACAACAAACCCAGATAAAGAAAGAATTGGAATTTTTGATAAAGTTGGCTTGTATTTTGAAGATGATGATGAGATAATAGAGTACACAATTTCAACTACACTTCGAAGAAACCCAAAAGAGAACATTATAAGCAAGGAATGTCCTCTTGGAAAGGCTATTATGGACCACAAAGTTGGTGATAGAGTTGAAGTCGTTGTTTCAAACGAGGTAAGATATTTTGTTGAAATAAAATACATAACAAAAGGCGAAGATGATGAAAGTTTGCCAATAACAAAATACTAAAATGAGGGGGAAAATAAAAAATGGACCAAAGAAAAGACTATTTAACTTGGGACGAATACTTTATGGCAATTGCACAATTATCGGCAAGAAGAAGCAAAGACCCAAACACCCAGGTAGGTGCTTGTATTGTATCAAAGGACAACAGAATTTTGGCTTGTGGGTACAATGGTGCACCGAACGGATTTGCAGATGAGGCATTTCCTTGGAAGAGGGAGGGTGCTCCTCTTGAAACAAAGTATATGTTTGTTTGCCACGCAGAACTCAATGCCATTTTAAATTACAGAGGGTCAAGGCAAGAGTTTGAGGGTGCAACGGTTTATGTTGGTTTGTTCCCTTGCAATGAATGTGCAAAGGCGATAATTCAATCTGGAATAAAGAGGGTGGTTTACTTATCAGACAAGTACAATGGAACAGAGGGCAATGTAGCATCAAAAAGACTGTTTAATGAGTGTGGCGTAACCTACGAGCAGTTTAAGAATAGAACGATAAATTAAGGCGATAATTTTTTGGCAAAATAAAGAAGATAAACAACTTTGTAAGGTTGTTTATCTTCTTTATTTTATTAGATAATTGTTTGCTCATAGTGAATAAGCATATATTCATTAGAGGCAAATCAACATCTCTCAAAAGTATTTAAAAATAATTTTATTCATCAAACTCAAATAGTTCATTTGGCGTGATATTAAGTAGTATGCAAATTTCGTATAATTGCTGGTAATTCAATTCAAACACTCCATTTTCAAATCGGCTATATTGTTGCTGTGTCATTCGGAATGAGGAGGCAACTTCCTTTTGTGTAAGCCCCTTTGTTTTACGTGCAACTTTAATTTTATTTCCTATGCTTTTTGCTATTTCCATACAATTTGTATACCACAAAGTGATGTAAATTATTTGACAAACATCACTTTGTGATGTAAACTTTTGTTAAAACTTGTCGAAAGGGGGAGTTTTAATGAAGAGGGTCGTTTTTATTATTGGTTCTTTTATATGTGCCACAATACTTTTGATTAGTGTAACAATTAATTTCACACTTTTGTCTATATTTAGACAAAAACAAGAGTCCATAGATGTGTTGACTAAAGAAGAATTTTTTGCTGTTTACGCTGAGGCATCTGAAGATTTATCAATCGAAATTCCAATAGTTGAAATTAATACTGAAAATGAAGAATTTCCTCAAAACAAGGAAGAGTACATCAACTGTTCATTTAGTATGACCAATACCCCAAATGCGGAATATGATGTAACAAAACCTATGGCAGAATCACCAAAGTCGGAGGGTGGTGTTGGTATTAGGCTTCGTGGTAACTCTACATTGGAAAGCCCCAAAAAACCATTTAGAGTAAAATTTAATGAAAAAACCTCATTAATGGGATTGGAAAAAAATAAAAGCTGGGTTTTGTTGGCTGATGCCTATGATAACTCTAAGATTTTAAATTATGCAGGTTTTTCTTTGGGAAAAATCATGGAAAACCTTGAATGGACTCCCACCCCAAACCATGTTATCTTATTCATGAATAACTATTTTCAAGGAATATACCTATTGACAGAGCAGGTAGATGAAAACTATGGAAGAGTTGATGTTAAAACAAGTCTTGAATCCGGGAAAGTTTCATTTTTAGCAGAGATTTCAAGACCTGGATATGTTGAAGAATTTTATGACTTAAGTGTAATCATTGATTCAAAAAATGGGGTGTTTGCGGAGATAAAGTACCCGGATTTGGAAGATTATGAGATTGAAGAAGGGCGAGCCATTGAGGAATATATTGGTGACAATTTAGATTGTATGTGGGATGCTATAAGATATGGAGAGGCTACAACGTTGAATGGTGATGTTGCGACTCTTGAAGATATTATAGACATTTATAGCTTGATAGATTACTATATTGTTAACGAAGTCTTATCAAACCTTGATGCTGGACGGCGTTCTACATATGTATACAAGAGAAATGATGAGAAGATAAAGATTGGTCCATTATGGGATTTTGATTTGCAAGATAAGGAATTTATTGGATTAAAGGCCGAACTTTTTAAGGCACTATTAACTAACGAAAAATATTATAACCTGGTGGCTGAGAGATATTTACAGTGTAGCAACAAAGTAGATGATACGATTGATGCGTTGTGGAAACAATATAACAAGATTTGTGTTGTTGCTAAAATAGATTCAATGCTTTGGAATGATGTTGAAGAAACATTTTATGAGCAAGCCTTTTCTGCCCAAATTGCGGGTATAGAGACTAAGGCAAAACAGTTAAAGGAATTGTTTGGCAAATCGCACGCGGAGTTTTTGCAGTCATTTAATGGCAATACTTTATAGGGGTTTTTAATGAGTGTGGCGTAACTTACAAGCAGTTTAAGAGTGAAAAGAAATAAAACCAATAAAGCATATTCGTGTGGCGAATATGCTTTATTTTTGTACTAAGTTGAAACTTTTTTTATAACTTCATCAACTACTATTTTATAATTTTTCATTATTTTACTAGGGTGCGTAGTTTCCGTTGGAAAACCACTTATTGAAAAAAGTCCTTTTGGAGCAATCCTTGTCTTTGCAAATGATTCTTTTAGGCTTGCATAAACCAAACAAAGAGAGGCTTTTTCGGGGCAGTGTGTAAACAATTTCAAAAAGGCATTTGCGACTTTTGAAAAACCTTTTGAAAATGTAGTTTTGCTTGATGAAAAAAGATTTGTTGAAGAAACCCCGGGGTGGGCTGACACAACCTTGATATTTTTGCTTAGTATAAGAGAGTCTTTTTCAAGACTTTGGGCATAACAGGAAAGCAAAAATTTTGATTTTTTATAGGTTTTGTGTTTACTGCTTTCTGGTTCAAGCAATGAAATGTTTTTGCTATACTTATATAATTGGTCAACAATGCTTGTTGTAAAAACAATTCTTCCATTCGTTTTCAACAAAGATTTTAAACACTCTGTTAAAAAGTATGTTCCAAGAAAATTTGTGCCTATTGTCATATCAAAGCCATCAAGAGTGGATTTTTGTGATGGCATATAAACGCCAGCATTGTTAACAAGGATATCTATTTCACCAAATTTTTGTTTTACATTATTTGCAAAATTTTCTATGGAAGTCTTTGAGGAGATGTCCACAATTTCAATATGGATTTTTGAATTTGGAATTTCCTTTTCGATTTTTTGTTTTGCAGATAATGCCCGCTGTTTATTCCTGCAAGCCATAACAACGATTGCTCCGAGGTGGGCAAAATATTTACACGCAAAAAATCCAATGCCACTGTTTGCGCCGGTAACAATTATTGTTTTATTTTTTGCATTAAAGTTTTGTTTCTCTAACCACTTCAAATATTTCATACTATGATTGTATCAATATGAACTAATGATGTCAAATAATAAATAACGTAAAAGCACCCCGAAAATCTCGGAGTGCCTTATTCGTTTTGTTATTAAGACTTTGTAAATTCGTTATTTGAGCATCTTGGACATGGTGGAACTTTATCATATGCTCCAATGTCTACCTTTTGACCGCAATTAGTACAACTGTAAGTTCCATAGCCTGGTTTTTCTCCCGTTTTAATGATGTTTGCCATAAAAAATACCTCCCTTTGCTAATTGGATTAAAATTTTTGATATCCAATTGCTAGTGATAGTATGTGAAATATTGGGTAAAATATACAGAGCGGTTGCTAAATTAAATAGTTTAAAATTTAAACAAAATATTTTGATTTTTCCATTAAAAGATATTGACAATAAAAAGTTGCTATGATAGAATATCACCAGCGTGGATTTGTCTGCGTTATAGTTTTCTTTTGCGATAAATTCGGTAAATGGTGTGCACTGAATTAATTGTGAATGTGAAATTATTTGAATCCTCTATGGGTTGATAAGAGAATTCAGCCAAATGAAATTTTTGTAGGAGGTAAAAGGTAATGCCAACCACCCAACAGTTGATTAGACATGGTAGAGAGAAACAAACATCAAAACCAAAATGTCCAGCACTTGAAAAGAATCCACAAAAGCGTGGGGTTTGCTTGTCTGTAACAACAACATCTCCAAAGAAGCCTAACTCTGCATTAAGAAAGATTGCAAGAGTTCGTCTTTCAAACAAGATGGAAGGAACAGTTTACATTCCAGGAATTGGCCACAACTTGCAAGAGCACTCAGTTGTACTAATTCGTGGCGGTAGAGTAAAAGACTTGCCAGGTGTTCGTTATCATATCGTTCGCGGTACACTTGATACAGCTGGTGTTAAGGACCGTAAACAAGCTAGAAGTAAATATGGCGCTAAAAGACCTAAATAGGTCAAT
The DNA here is from genome assembly GCA_045588795.1 of Clostridia bacterium. Taxonomy (GTDB): domain Bacteria; phylum Bacillota; class Clostridia; order Christensenellales; family UBA1242; genus UMGS1908. The sequence continues at coordinate 4,824 of JAZNEY010000086.1, forward strand.
TCTCAATTAATTAACTCAAAATTTATAAGGAGGAAGATATGTCAAGAAGAAATAAGGCAGCAGTTCGTGAAGTTTTACCAGATCCAATGTATGGTTCAACAGTTGTAACAAAACTTATTAACCAAATTATGTATGATGGAAAACGCGGAATTGCTCAAAAGATAGTATATGATGCATTCAAGGAAATCGAAGAAAAGATGAATCTTGAACCAATGGTTGTTTTCAACCAAGCCCTTGAAAATGTTAAACCAGTACTTGAAGTTAAAGCTCGCCGTGTTGGTGGTGGAACATATCAAGTTCCAATCGAAGTAAGACCAGCTCGTCGTCAAGCATTGGCTTTAAGATGGCTTGTTAACGCAACAAGAAACAGAAGTGAAAAGGGAACAAGCACAAGACTTGCAGCTGAATTAATGGATGCATACAACCAAAGCGGTGGCGCTTTCAAGAAGAAAGAAGAAGTACATCGTATGGCAGAAGCAAACAAGGCATTCGCATCTTATCGTTGGTAAGATTAATGCTTTGTGTGCATTTTATGAACTCGTTAGAATATAAATGAATAATATTTTAGTTAATGCTACACAAATTTTTTCAAAATGGGACAAATTCGTTTGCAATTTGATTTCCAATAGAATATAATTTGGGTGGCAATTAACTTTAATAATGTTAAATTGCTGACTTTTTGGAAACAATTAAGTCAAACAAATTTTTATGGGAGAAAATAATAAATGGCTAGAGATGTCGAATTAAGCAAAATTCGTAATATCGGTATTATGGCTCACATTGATGCTGGTAAAACAACAACAACTGAGAGAATTCTTTTCTATACCGGTAAGACACACAAAATTGGTGAAACACATGATGGTCAAGCAACAATGGACTGGATGGCTCAAGAGCAAGAAAGAGGTATCACAATTACATCTGCTGCAACAACTTGTATGTGGAATGACCATAAAATAAACATTATCGACACCCCAGGACACGTTGACTTTACAATCGAAGTTGAAAGAAGTTTAAAAGTTCTTGATGCTGCAATTGAATTGTTCTGCGGTCGTGCAGGTGTTCAATCACAATCGGAAACCGTTTGGCGTCAAGCTAACAAATACGGAGTTCCAAGAATTGCTTTCGTTAACAAGATGGACAGAGATGGTGCTGATTTCTATAATGTTGTAACACAAATGAATGAAAGACTAAAAGCCAATGCTGTTCCAATTCAATTACCAATTGGAAGCGCAGAAACATTCAAGGGTGTTATTGACCTTGTTGAAATGAAAGCAATCGTTTACGAGGATGAACAAGGAAAAGTTATGGATAGAACAGATATCCCAGCTGATATGGTTGACCTTGCAAACGAATGGAGAGGCAAACTTGTTGAAGCGGTTGCTGAGCAAGATGATGCTTTACTTGAGAAATATTTCAGTGGTGAAGAATTGACAATTGATGAAATTAAGTCTGGTATCAGAAAGGGTGTATTAACTCTTGCTATGACTCCAGTACTATGTGGTTCAGCTCTATCAAACAAGGGTGTTCAACCATTGCTTGATGCAGTTATCGATTACTTCCCAAGCCCAATTGATTTACCACCTGTACAGGGTCAATCAATGGACGGAAAGGAAGATTCAAGAGAAACAAGCGACAATGCTCCACTTGCAGGTTTAGCATTTAAGATTGCAAAAGACCAATTCGGAACACTTACATTCTTCAGAATATATAGTGGTAAATTAACATCTGGTTCTTATGTTTATAACTCAACAAAGGACAAGAGAGAAAGAATTGGTAGAATCGTTCGTATGCACGCGAACAAGAGAACTGAGGAAGAAGAAGTATACGCTGGTGATATCGTTGCTATCGTTGGTTTAAAGGATACAACAACTGGTGATACTCTTTGTGATGAGAAGGCTCCAATCGTTCTTGAAAAGATGGATTTCCCAGAACCAGTTATTTCGGTTGCTGTTGAACCAAAAACAAAGAACGACCAAGAAAAGATGGCTATTGCTCTTCAAAAATTAGCAGAAGAGGACCCATCATTCAGAAGAGAAACTGATGAAGAAACAGGTCAAACAATCATTTCTGGTATGGGCGAACTTCACCTTGATATTATCGTTGACAGAATGAAGAGAGAGTACAATGTTGAATGTAATGTTGGTGCTCCTCAAGTTGCTTATCGTGAAACAATCCGTAAGCCAATTCGTGTTGAAGGTAAATTTATCCGTCAAAGTGGTGGTAAAGGTCAATACGGACATTGCGTTATTGAAATGGAACCACAAGAAGCAGGAAAGGGATATGAATTTATCGACCAAATCGTTGGTGGTGCTATTCCAAAAGAATACATTCCAGCAGTTGATAAGGGTATTCAAGAATCTGCACTAAACGGTGTACTTGCAGGATACGAAACAGTTGACTTCAAGGTTACACTTGTTGATGGTAGCTACCATGATGTTGACTCATCTGAAATGGCGTTCAAGATTGCCGGAAGTATGGCATTCAAAGAAGCTGCTGCAAAGGCAGATCCAGTTCTTTTAGAGCCTGTTATGAAAGTTGAAATTGAAGTTCCAGACCAATACTTAGGAGATGTTATGGGTGATGTTTCTCGTCGCCGTGGTAACCTTCAAGGTACAAATATGAATGGTTCTTCTCAAGTTATCAGAGCAGAAATACCTCTATCAGAGATGTTTGGATATGCTACTGACCTTAGAAGCAACACACAAGGTCGTGGCTCATTCTCTATGGAACTAAGCCACTATGCAGAAGTTCCAAGAAATGTTGCTGAAAAGATTATCGGCGACAGAAAGAAAGACTAATTACATAAATTGAGTTCTATATGGAAATAAAAGAAGAGAAAAGAAAACATCACGTAAACATTGGCACAATTGGCCATGTGGGTCGTGGGAGAGCGATACTTACAAGCGAAATACAGCAGGCCTTGAATACTGAAAAGGGAGCAAATCAAAAAATTGATTTGGGTGAAGAAGAGCCTGTGATGCCTTGTAAGCGTGGGATTACAATAAAATCTCATTCTATTTTTGATGAAGAACCACCTCAAGAGATGTAAAGTTTAAAAAACCTTGTTGCTTGGAAAATTCGGGTTAAAGCAACAATAGTTAACTTAGTTTTATATTAAAAAAATATAAAAAATTAAAAAAAGGAGAAATTAAAATGGCTAAAGAAAGATTTAGTAGTTCAAAACCACACGTTAACATTGGTACAATCGGCCACGTTGACCACGGTAAAACAACTCTAAGTGCTGCAATTTCAAAGACATTGCACTTAATGAATGGTTTAGGTGATGACCTAGACTATGCAGGTATCGACAATGCTAAGGAAGAAAGAGAAAGAGGTATTACAATCAATACTTCTCATATCGAGTATGAAACTGACAATCGTCACTATGCACACGTTGACTGCCCAGGACACGCAGACTATGTTAAGAATATGATTACAGGTGCTGCTCAAATGGACGGTGCTATCCTTGTATGTGCTGCATCAGATGGTCCTATGCCTCAAACAAAGGAACATATCTTGCTAGCTCGTCAGGTTGGCGTTCCAAAAATCGTAGTATTTATGAACAAATGTGATCAAGTTGATGATCCAGAACTTCTTGAACTTGTTGAAATGGAAATCCGTGAATTACTTTCACAATATGGATTTGATGGAGACAACACTCCAATCGTTAAGGGTTCAGCTCTATTAGCTCTTGAAGCTGCTGTTGCTGGTAACGCAAACGACCCAGCTTGCGACTGCATCAAGGAACTTATGGCTGCAGTTGACTCTTACATTCCAGAACCAACTCGTGATAAGGACAAACCTTTCCTAATGCCAGTTGAAGACGTATTCACAATCACAGGTCGTGGTACAGTTGCTACTGGTAGAGTTGAAAGAGGTGTTCTAAAACTAAACGATCAAGTTGAAATCGTTGGTATCCGTGAAACTCAAACAACAGTAGTTACAGGTATCGAAATGTTCAGAAAACTTCTTGATGAAGCTCTTGCTGGTTACAACGTAGGTGTTCTACTACGTGGTATCCAAAGAACAGATATCGAAAGAGGACAAGTACTTTGCAAACCAGGTTCAATTCAACCACATACTGAATTCTCTGGTGAAGTTTACGTTCTAACAAAAGAAGAGGGTGGACGTCATACTCCATTCTTCAACAACTATCGTCCACAATTCTATTTCAGAACAACAGACGTTACAGGTTCTATCGAACTTCCAGCTGGTGTTGAAATGGTTATGCCTGGCGATAACGTAACAATGACAGTTAAACTAATATCTCCAATCGCTATCGAAGAAGGATTAAGATTCGCTATTCGTGAAGGTGGAAGAACTGTTGGTTCAGGTGTCGTTTCTAAGATTATTAAGTAATTTTAGTTAAATCGAATATAAAGTGTCGGCTTGCGTTCGTTGAGGTTCGTAAAGCCGACATTTTGTTTATATATGTAATATTTTTGTAATTACTTTAACGGGGGAGGGTAATTTGTAATGAATGAAAGATTAATAGGTGTAGTAAAAAAGTTAATACCAGAGATATCTGAACTAGAGTCTCATGGGTACACTTTAAATGGTGTTATGCGTGGAAATCTTGCTTTTGATATTGAGATGTCGAAAGATGGAGAACCAGCGATTACATTTGCCGGTTATTACAGGGCAAATGCAGGTCAAACAACAGTTAAATTTGAAAGGGTTGTAGATGGGGGTCAAAGCGAAATTGCAGGCTTCAAAATTTCAAGACTTTCAAGGACTCATTGTTTGGTTGAAGAAGTTTGGGAAGATGAGGACGAAAACACAAGAAATACTGCATATCTTGCGACAATCGATTCTGAGGTGCAAATGCCTTGTCCTAAAAAAGTAGTATTAGAAAATGCTCATACAACAATGGTTTATAAAAGATACTTAAAGTTTGGAGACAAGATTATATTAAAAGGCTTGTTGCCACAACTGAACGAAGAAAATGAATAAAACAAAAATCCGTATTGGTTCGCCCCGATACGGATTTTATTTTTTTGCAGATATTGACAAATCAACAGATTATTTGTATAATTACGAATTGCAAGGAGTAGTGATTATGTCAATAAATAATGAAAACGCGGTAAGAATAAAAAGAGAATTTGAAAGTGGGAAAATTAGTGAAAGCACGTTTAAAATGTTAATACCTGAACTTGAATATATTTTAACAGTTGGTGTTAAGGTTGAAAATTTAGATGTTAGAAGTGATGGAAACAAGCATTATTGTGAGTTAACGCTTGGTGGAGATAAGTCAATACTTGTATGGGCTAATTTATATTTTTCACAAAAGCAGGCTGTTGCAGAATATGCAATTTATGATGAGCTTCACGATAAATCTTTAAACGGAAAAACTCATTATACTTCGATTTCAAGAACTAAATCAATAAGGGAGCACCATCAATCTTTTGATAGCGGTCATACAACTCATTCAGCACACTTTGTTGAAAAGATTTGCAGGGATTTTCCAGTGTTTGGAGAGGTTATTAGCGAAGATTTATCAAAAGAGCCTTTATATGAGAAATTTGCAGAAACAAGAGATACAAGGCCATTAAAGAGATTAATGTCGAAATTAAATTCAGAAATGCAATAAAAAAAAGCCTAGTGAAAATTCACTAGGCATAATTATTATAAAAAAGCTGTGCATCTTTTTTCGATAAATTGCACCGAAGCGGTAACAAAATAGCCAGCTCCCCCAAAGCTTCCTTGTGGCACATAGCAAATAATATTTAGTGCTGCTGCGGTCAGGCTCTGACACGGTTCATAAAACTGCTATTGCACAAGACCTTGATATCATAACCACTTGTTTTGTTCGGCCTTCCATACAATATACCTAGAAAAGCATTCAGCCCTACTAATAGTGGATTGTAGGAATAGGGCACCACTAACTCCCCACCTAGCACAGCTTTGATTATTATAAACCAATTACTCAAAAATATCAAGGTTTTAAACTAAGTTTTTAACAATTTGTTAAAAAGGTGTTTGAAATAAAATTTAATTGTGTTATACTTACCTCATATTAGAGTAGGATATTGTGTGGAGGAGTGGGTTTTGATGAAGATTGATATTAAGTCTAATGCGGGGAGATTTATTACTGCCTATAACAGGCTGGACAAATGTATAAGGGATATTTATAACTTTAAACCAGCGTTAAGTTATTCAGATGTTATAAGAAAATCAGCATCTGTAAACGCTATTGTGAAAAAGTATGAAGATGATTTGATTGACTATGGCAGACTTCGTAATGCAATAGTTCACAGAAGTGATGACAAAATTATAGCCGAGCCTCATGATGATGTTGTTGAGCAAATGGAAAGTATTGTCCGAATGATAACAACACCACCACTTGCTATGCAGTCTGTTGTTAACAGAAGTGTATTTATTGCAGAGGGTGAGGTTAGACTTGCAGATGTGTTGACAGAACTATATAAAACCGGTTACAGCAATGTTCCGGTATATTTGAAAGGAACACTTGTTGGTGTTATAAACAGAAAGATGATAATTGATTCAATTGGTCTTGCTGTTTTAAATGGTGAGGACATTAACAAGATGATGAACAAAAGAGTTGTTGATGCTCTAAGCGTTCTAGACACCGGTAATCACTATGAGGTTGTAAGCGAAAAGGCAACAATTGATAATGTACTTTATATGTTCCAACAAAACAGAAAACTATCGACTGTTATAATAACTCCAAGTGGGGCTTATACTGAGCTTCCAGTTGGAATTGTTGTAACTGCTGATATCATTGATATGCAAACTATATTGGATAATTATTAGGATAAAGAAAAATGAAAACAAACAATGAATGGAAAGATTTTGAGGTGCTCGCAACAGGAAAAGGCGAGAAACTTGAAAGATGGGGAAAAATTAAACTTCTCCGTCCAGACCCACAAATAATTTGGGGCGAAAAACTGAATGAAAAGCAGGCTGATGCACACTATTTTCGAAGTGAAAGTGGCGGGGGCAAATGGAAATATATTAACAATGTTCCAGAGGAGTGGACTATTGGCTGGCGTGAGTTGAAGTTTTTGATTAAGCCAATGGGCTTTAAGCACACAGGTCTTTTCCCAGAGCAGGCAACAAATTGGGATATGATGATAGACCTAATCAAAAAGGCAAAAAGGCCTATTAATGTTTTAAACCTTTTTGGTTACACTGGTGGTGCAACCGTTGCTTGTGCATCTAGCGGTGCAAGTGTAACGCACGTAGATTCGGCGAAAAATATGGTTGAAAGATGCAAACAGAATGCAAAGGCGAGCGGACTTCAAGATGCTCCAATAAGATATATTGTTGATGATTGTTTTAAGTTTGTCGAAAGAGAGATAAGAAGAGGCAAAAAATATGATGCAATCATTATGGACCCACCAAGCTATGGCAGGGGAACAAATGGTGAGGTTTGGAAACTTGAAGAAAATATTGCAGATTTTGTAAATCTTTGCACAAAGGTTTTAACAGATAAGCCATTGTTCGTGTTGATAAATAGTTATACAACAGGGCTTGGTGCAACAGCAATGGAAAATATTTTAAGGGTAGCACTGAAAGGCTATAAAGGTGAATATACCTCATATGAAGTTGGTTTACCAACAAAAGAGGGATTGATTTTGCCTTGTGGAAATAGCTCGGTATTTATTGGGGAGAAAACAAATGGAAAATAAGTTCAATATACTTTTTGAGGATAACCAAATAATTGTTGTGGAAAAGCCACAAAATGTACCAAGTCAAGGTGATTCATCAGGTGATGAAAGTATCTTGGATATGGTAAAATCATACATAAAGGAAAAATACAACAAACCGGGTAATGTTTATTTAGGGCTCGTTCACAGGCTTGATAGACCAACTGGTGGTGTTATGGTTTTTGCAAAGACAAGCAAGAGTGCAAATAGATTATCTGAGCAATTTAAAACAGATGATGTTCATAAGACATATTTTGCGGTTGTTGTTGGTGAGCCAAGAGAAAAGAAAGGTCATTTGTTACACTATTTGAAAAAAGATGAAAAGAACAATATGGTTGAAATTGTTCCGGCTAGCACAACGGGTGCAAAAAGAGCAGAACTTGACTATGAAGTTTTGGAAACTAAAGATGGGTACAGCTTAGTAAAAATTAATTTGATTACTGGCAGAAGCCATCAAGCAAGAATTCAGATGAAATCCCTTGGAACTCCAATTTTTGGAGATGTAAAATATGGCGGAAAAAATGCGAAGCAAGGTCTATTAAATCTGTTTGCAGTAGAACTTCGTTTTGAGCACCCTGTATCAAAAGATAGTATGAGATTTATTTGTTATCCACCAGAAAGCGTGAATATGTGGAAAATATTTAATCTTGAAAAATATCTAATGATAAAGTAGGAATAAATGAAGAAACGAATAGATATTCTATTAACAGAAAAAGGTTTTTTCACAAGTCGAAGTAAGGCTGTAATGGCCATTAAAGATGCTTGCATAGAAGCAGGTGGAAAGGTCGTGAAAAAGCCGAATGAAACATTTGAAGAAAGCGTGGAAATACAAGTTGTTTCTCCAACTCTTAAGTATGTTTCGAGGGGTGGGCTGAAACTTGAAAAGGCAATAAATGTTTTTGGTATTGATTTAACAGACAAAGTAGTGCTAGACCTTGGTGCAAGCACGGGAGGTTTCACAGATTGTGCACTTCAAAACCGAGCAAAAAAAGTTTTTGCTGTTGACATTGGGTGTGATCAACTTGATGAAAGGTTGAGAAACAACGCAAAAGTTGTCAATCTTGAAAACACAGATGCCAAAACGCTTGATAAAAAGATTTTTGATGAATGTGATTACATTGTCGCGGACATTTCTTTTGTGTCAATTGCAAAAATCATTTCGAGTATTTCAAGCAAAGTTACAAGGCAAAAATTAATGCTATTAATAAAACCGCAGTTTGAGTGCGGGCCTGCGATTGCAAAAAAATGTAAAGGCGTAATCAAAGATGAGGCACTGTCAAAGAAAATTGCAGATGAAGTAATTTCAAGTATAATGGAAATGGGCTTTAAACTTTTGGGTGTTGACATCTCCCCAATAAAGGGCGGAGACGGAAATACAGAATATATCACATACTTTGAAAGGGTATAAACTTATAGAAGATTTTAACAGAATACTTTTAAATGGTTGAAATTGTTAGTCTTGGGTGTTAAAATAAACTTAACCATTTAAAAGGCATATGCGAATGTAGTTTAATGGCAGAACTTGAGCTTCCCAAGCTTACGGCGTGGGTTCGATTCCCATCATTCGCTCCATAAACATTGCCAGAACAAGATGGTTCTGGTTTTTTATTTTAATGAAGTTGCTAGTTTATATTAACTGTCTTAGAGAGGTGAAACTATGGAAAACAGCTCCACAAAAAAGTCAATAGTTTTGATTGGTCCATCAAGCGTTGGGAAGTCTTTAATATCAACAGAGCTTTCAAAAAAATTATCAATACCAAGAGTGAGTATAGACAACTTATTCAATTTTGTTGTGAGTGAAATCGAAAACGAAATTTTCCCAAACGAAGAGGGAATAAAGAAATATAAAACAGCAATTATGAATGATTTAAAAGAGCGTAATCAAAAAGGTGCTGAAACAAATACAAACACTCTTGAACTTGAAGAGAAATTGGTTGATGAATTTCTTGATGAGTACAGAGAGTATGTTAAAATGTTTGGAGGGCTGGAAGATTTTCGCCCAGCGGTTAGAAGAGTAGGCTCTGGGCTTAGCAGTGCAGATGAGGTCGAATATAATGTAATGCTTGCAAAATTGTCGTACGACATTATAAAAGAAATCCTAAAAAAGACAAAAGAGCCAATCATTATTGATGCCCCAATGTCTTTTGGTTGGGAAGTGCCAAAGTTTGGGCTAACGCTTGAATCAAGGATATGGCTTGCAAGAATGTATGATATTGAAGTTGAAAAATTCAATAACGATATGAGAAAAATGTTAAAATCATTGAATCCTGTATTTTTAATGCCCGGTGAGGATTATCCTCAAAGAAATGGTGCGGAGAAAAGTTTATCCAATGCTGTTATTGTTGGAAACATTGATTGTTATATGCAAGATGCAGGCCTTGTGGTTTCAACTAACGGATTATTTACAAATCCATCACACCCGATATTAAAGCAGAGAACTTGGTTTAATACTGAGGAATATATCGAGCAAACGAAACTCAGAAACAATGGAGAGATTTCTTCTCTTTGCGACCAAATTGCTGTTGGCTTATATGAATTAGAAAACAACGAGGGCAATGAAAATCAATAAAGGGGGAACGGGTTTATGAAAGTAACTATTGAGGTTTGGTCTGCGCTATCATTTGAGGATAAAACCATAATATATGATGATGAGCAGAATTTATGTCTATTAAACGGAAACCCTGCAAAAACAGATGTTAAAAGAGATATGCAAGTTATTCTTGACTGCCTAGCAGGAGCACCTCTTAATTTGTCTATGCCAGTTATAGATGGTGGAGGCTGTAAAATAACAATAGAAAATAGTGGCGAAAACAGAGTGTACAGGTATTCAAACTCTTACCCAAAAGGATTTAATAAAGTTTGGGAAACGCTTGAAAGATTGCCTAGATACAATGAGCCGTCAAAGGAATTGAAAAAATTTTTAAAGAACTTTTAAATTTGGGGGATAAAAAGTGTTAAATATACAATTTGATGGAGAAAACATTTGTAACCCTATTGATGGGCAAATGGAAAGTCTTATAGAGACATTCGTTGCAGTTCACGGGGAAGAGAAACGAGAGGCTATAACAGAAAGATTAAATAACGCCACATTCTTATTTCTTCCAAGAAGTTTTGATGGTTTGGTTGAGGTAAAGGAAAGTTTTTACAACAAAAGAAAAGAACTTTCTAACAAATTTTTTGAAGAATTGGGAATGGGGATTCTTTCTGAAACTTTTAGTGTAGAGGAAATTTTTTACATAAAAGAGAGCTTCGAGGCGGGGCGATTTGACCCCAAAGTAATTAAGCGTTTAGATAACATTTGTACTGCCTTGCTACTAGACAAAGAATTGCGTGCTTATAGGTGTCTGTATCAAATGAAAAAAGGTTATAATCAAGGCAACGAAGTTTTTGCAAATGATTATATTGCTAGTGATAAAATCAAAAATGAGTTAAGGGTTTTTTTTGATAGGGTGCAAGAGTTGGAAACTGAAAGTGGCTATAGAAAAAAAGAAAGCCAACTTGCCAGTCAATATGATTTTATATCAAAGGGTTTTGAACTATTAAAAACGAATAGAGAAAAATTACAAAGAGAGAAAAATTTACAGATAGACCAAATATTGAGCGAAAAGGTCGCGAAATTACTTGGCAGGAGCAAGCAAAACTTTGAGGGGGCGTATGATAGCAAACAGCAATATCAATTAATTACTGCATATCAGAGTATGATTACAAGGGGAAGAGAGAATTTTAGTGATGTAATGACATTGACTCCTTTGATGAAAGATGCATATATTGCACTTTTTATAGAGATGGGCGTTTATAGTGGAACAAATTTGAATACATATGCAAATAATGAGCAATTAATGTCTTTGATATATGATGAATCTGTAAAGGCAAACATTGATGCGGTAGAAACTTATTATGAAAATAAGTTGGCTAGTGAAAACCCGTTCTTTAAAGATGCTGTACAGCGAATTGAAGAATTGGATATTAAGGGTGGTAATATGTATATTGTTGATGAGATTTACAGGTACATATTGCACGGCAGATTTGTAAATGCTGAGGTTATGCATTATCTCACAAAAGATGATAAACTCGGAATGATATGCTTGTTGCCTCTTTCAACCCATCTTACAATGGAAACTTTTTTGCATGAGTGTGAGCACATTGTAGAGTCTAGCCTAGCGGTTGAAGATGATGAGTACATTGTAAAATGCGGATTAGAATCACACGCGTTTGAGCAAGATGGTGAAAATTATGATGGCACCAATTTGTCTGTCTGTGGAATTGGCGAAATGAAAAGTGTGAAAAAAACAAGAGAGATGGAAGTGTTAAACGAGACATTTGTTCAATTATTTGCGTATATGTTATGTGAAAGTGCAAAAAATACAGGTCTATGTGTTGGGAGTGATGAGCATAGGGATTCGTGGCATCGAAAGATGGTAAAACTTTTTAATGGTTTTTATGATTTTAGTGATAAGCTAAGTGACGTGAGGCTGGGCGGTGATAGGCAAGGCTTTGAAAAGGCTTTTGGAAAGACTAATTGTTTGGTAATGAATAAAGTTGCACAGGAATATTATGAGTTGCAAAAAGACAATACCCTTTACAGGTCTTTTGTTGCAAGTGTAAAAAAGAATATGGGCTTTGACATACAGTATGTAGATTTTTTAGATTTGCCAGAAGATATAGATTGGTCTCCAGAGTGTAGGCAGTATTTAGATTATCATATACTTGTTGAAGAAATGGTACAAAGATTAAAAACCGAAAATGATTGTAAGAATAAAAACATTAGACAAGTTCCAGAAGAGTTTTCTAGTGAGAAATAAAAAAAGAAGCAACCTGCATTTTTGCGGTTTGCTTCTTTCTTTTTAGGTTTATAAAAGTTTAAACATTTGATTTCCTATTTCGTAATTTTCCTATCCAATAAGGTACGAGGTATATTAATGCAACAAAAATTATTACAGCCAAAATGAATGGGATTTGATAAGGAATTTTGCCAGTGTTGATTGGTGTTGGGTTCGTTATGATAAACATATAGTTTTCGCCCGGAAGAAATATATTCATTATTGCACCATATGCAAGCAAGCAAGAAAGTAAAATATATGTTTTCCATAAGTCTTTTATGTTAATGTGTACAAATCCCCATAAGAATAAGTTCATACAAACGACAAATCCAAGACCGTGGGTAAGTGGACTATTTAACATTCTTATGTTGAAGAAAGAATGGTCAAGTCCCTCAACTGGATATGCAAGGTAAATAGCACAACCAATAAGACCGCAAACAGCACCAAAACTTAATAGAGGCCTCTTATCAAATAGTACGGCAAAAATTAATATCCAAATCATAACCGAACAGAAGTGAATAGGAACAACATCTTTTATTATTTGTGCGACAGTAAGCATTCCTTTTTCAGCGTGAAACAAAAGTTTAGATACTCTTGTAAATATTTCACAGGTTATCATTAAAACAGATACACCAATTAAGAAATTTCTTTGAGTTTGTTCACTTTTCTTTCTAAATAAGAAGAACACCAAAATAGTAAGTGCGACTACGCTTGCAATAATTGCTATGTGCATTGTTTTATATAGATATGTGCTTGTGTCAAGATATTCAACTCCGCTGGCGGTAAACCATTTATAAAACTTTTGCTGGAAAGTTTGAAACCAGCTTTCAAACTTTGAAAGTAATGCAGTTATATTCATATGAATAACATCTCCAATGAAAAGATTTTTATTTTTATACTATTATAACAAAATTGCCAAATTTGTCAATAGGCAAAAAAATAGCACTAAAACCCTTTGTTTTTCATACAAAATTGCAGTTTATAAAAAAATTTTTACCCAAAATAAAAAAGTTGAAAAAAGTTAGGATTTTTTTGGAAAAACTCTTGACACGGGGCCGGGTGTTTAGTATAATACCTACGATGCATTATGGGGTGATTTCGAAGGTTACTCATTATGGCTTGTCCAAAAGAGATAACTTCGAATGACAATAGCGCTGAAAAATATTAACTAGCGCGACAGATGGTCGCTTCATTGTAACCAAGCTATGTGCATCTAGCGAAGCGATTCAATCTGGTAAATAAAAAAAAGGAGAAGAAAATGGCTACACAAAAAATCAGAATTACTTTAAAAGCATTTGACCACAATTTGATTGACAAGTCATGTGAAAGGATTGTGGAAACTGCGAAAAAGGCTGGGGCTAAGGTTTCGGGACCTATTCCAATGCCTACCGAGAAAGAAGTTGTTACAATACTTCGTTCACCACACAAACACAAAGATTCCCGAGAACAATTCGAAATAAGAACACATAAAAGACTTATCGATATCTACAATCCATCTTCAAAGACTGTTGATTCGTTAATGAAGATTGATTTGCCATCAGGCGTTGATATCAAGATAAAGCTTTAATATGGGGCAGGAGGAAATAGATAATGAACGCAATATTAGGTAAAAAAGTAGGTATGTCTCAAATATTTACTAACACTGGATTGGTTATTCCTGTAACCGTAGTTGAGGCTGGTCCTTGTTATGTATCTCAAAAGAAGACAGTTGAAAAAGATGGCTACAATGCAGTTCAATTAGCATTCGTTGATGTTAAAGCATCAAGAATCACAAAACCAGAACTTGGACATCTTAAAAAAGCAAACATTACTCCAAAGAAATATTTAAAGGAATTCGACATTAACGGCGAAGGACTTGAAATTGGAGCAGAAATCAAGTGTGATGTATTTAAAGCAGGCGACATTGTTGATGTAACTGGAACAACAAAAGGTAGAGGATTTACTGGAACAATCCAAAGATGGAATCATTCTCGTGGACCAATGAGCCACGGTTCAGGATACCACAGAGGTGTTGGTTCTATGGGATCAAGTGCTGACCCAAGCCACGTATTCAAAAACAAGAAGATGGCTGGTCAATATGGTAACGAAAGAGTTACAATCCAAAATCTTGAAATTGCAAAAGTCGACGCAGAAAGAAATCTATTATTAATCAAGGGAGCAATTCCTGGTGCAAATGGAAATCTTGTCTTCGTTAAGTCAGCAGTTAAGAAGTAAGGAGAAGAAAGATGCAAACTAAAGTATTAAATATAAAAGGCGAAGAAGTTGGAAAAATGAACTTAAACGACAATGTGTTTAAAGTTCCATACAACGAAGCAGTTATCCACCAAGTTGTAGTTGCAACACTTGCAAACGGCAGACAAGGAACAAAGAGCACTTTGACAAGAAGTGAAGTTCGTGGTGGTGGAAGAAAACCATGGAGACAAAAAGGAACTGGTAACGCTCGTCAAGGTTCTACAAGAGCTCCACAATGGATAAAGGGTGGTGTAGTATTTGCACCAAAGCCAAGAGATTTCTCTAAAAAGGTTAACAAAAAGGTTAAAGAACTTGCATTCAAGAGTGCTATTTCAACAAGATTTGAAGAACAAAATGTTATCGTACTTGATGACCTAGCAGTTGAAGCAAAAACAAAAGCAATGGTTGAAGTTCTTGAAAACCTAAAGATAAACACATCTGCAATTATCGTAACAGATGAAGTTAACGCAAATGTTGTTCTATCAGCAAGAAACCTTGAAAAGATTGAAACCTCAACAGCAGACATTCTTTCAACATATGACATTGTAAGCAATGAAAAGTTGATCATAACTAAGTCTGCTATTAAGAAAATAGAGGAGGCTTATGCAGAATAATGATTAAGTATGATGTAATTAGACGCCCAATACTAACAGAAAAGACATATGCGGGCATTCAATCAAAAAGATATACTTTCGAAGTTGCTCCAAACGCAACAAAGACTGTGGTTAAACAAGCCGTTGAAGAAATTTTCAATGTTAAAGTAGATAAAGTTAATATCTCAAATGTTCATGGAAAAATTAAAAGACAAGGAAGACACGAGGGTCTTACAGGAAACTACAAAAAGGCAATCGTACAACTAAGCGCAGACAGCAAGTCAATCGAGTTTTTTGATAGTTTAAGTTAATAATAGAGGAGTAGAAAAATGGCTATAAAAAGATACAAACCAACGACAGCCGGTCAAAGAGGAAAAACAACAGCTTCTTTTGAAGAGTTGACAACCAAGACCCCAGAGAAGTCGTTGCTAGCAACAAAAAAGAAAACTGCTGGTAGAAACTCTTACGGAAGAATCACTGTAAGACATATCGGTGGTGGAAATAGACAAAAATATCGTATTATTGATTTCAAAAGAAATAAAGATGGAATCCCTGCAAAAGTTGCAACCATCGAATACGATCCAAACAGAACTGCTTATATCGCATTACTAAACTATGCTGATGGAGAAAAGAGATATATCCTTGCTCCAAACGGTTTAGCAGTTGGTGATGAACTAATGAGCGGTGCAACAGCCGAAATCAAAGTTGGTAACGCATTACCACTTGAAAACATTCCAGTTGGTTCAGTTGTACACAATATTGAATTTAATGCAGGAAGAGGCGGAAAAATCGGAAGAAGTGCTGGTAACTCTGCACAATTAATGGCTAAAGAGGGCAAATATGCTACTTTAAGAATGCCATCAGGCGAAATGAGAAAGGTATTATTAACTTGTCGTGCTACAATCGGTGAAGTTGGTAACCTTGATCACGAACTTGTAAAACTTGGTAAAGCTGGTAGAACAAGACACATGGGAATTCGCCCATCAGTACGTGGTGTTGTTATGAACCCAGTTGATCACCCACATGGTGGTGGTGAAGGTAAATCACCAGTTGGTATGCCTGCACCGGTTACACCTTGGGGTAAACCTGCTCTTGGTATGAAGACAAGAAAGAAAAAGAAAGCTTCAAATAAATTAATGGTTAAGAGAATTAACTAACTCGGGAGGAAGAAATGAGTAGATCAGTTAAAAAAGGTCCATTTGTGGAAGAAAGATTAGCAAACAGAATTGCTAAAATGAACGAAACTGGCGAAAAGAAAGTTATCAAGACTTGGTCTCGTTCTTCAACTATTCTTCCTACTATGGTTGGTCATACAATCGCCGTTTATGACGGAAGAAAGCACATACCTGTTTATGTAACAACAGAAATGGTTGGTTTCAAACTTGGAGAATTTGCTCCAACAAGAACATTTAAAGGCCACAAGGGTACAAAGACAGTTAAGGGGGGTAAATAATAATGGCAACTAGACAAAGAGAAAAAGCAGCAGCTCGTATTGCTCAAAAAGACAACAGACCATACGCAGTTGCAAGACACGTAAGAATTACTCCTAGCAAAGTAAGAATTTTATTAGACCTTATCAGAGGCAAGGATTATGCAGAAGCAGAAGCAATTCTTGAATACAATGCAAGTCCATCTGCTAAGGAAATCCTAAATGTATTAAGAAGCGCTGGTGCTAATGCAGAAAACAACAGCGGTCTTAACAAGTCAGAATTGTTCGTAGCTGAAACATTTGCTGACGGTGGTCCAACCCTAAAAAGAAATCAACCAGTAAGTAAGGGTAGAGCACATTCAA
Organism: Clostridia bacterium; assembly: GCA_045588795.1. GTDB lineage: Bacteria > Bacillota > Clostridia > Christensenellales > UBA1242 > UMGS1908. Next base: position 21,931 of record JAZNEY010000086.1, read on the forward strand.
TATTGAAGAGAACTTGTCACATCACAGTTAAACTTGATGTGAAAAAGGCCTAATTAGAGGAGGAGTCGTAATGGGACAAAAAGTTAA